>CADCOV010000044.1 GCA_902803185.1 uncultured Eubacteriales bacterium | reverse complement strand
TCGAACAGGCGGAGGGGGACGTTTGCGTGGTGATGAGCGGCGACAGCGGCTTCTACTCCAACACGAGGGTGCTGCTCCCGCACCTCAAGGGCTACGAGACGGAGGTGCTCCCGGGGATCTCCAGCATCCAGGCTTTGTCCGCAAAGCTCGGGCAGCCGTGGCAGGACTGGAGGCTCCGTTCCGCCCACGGCGTGGACTGCGACGTGGTGGAAGAGGTCTCCCATGGGGAGACGGTGTTCTTCCTGACCGGCGGTAAGATCGACGCGGCGGGGCTCTGCCGGCGGCTCGCGGAGGCGGGCCTGGGCGCCCTCAAGGTCACCGTGGCGGAGAACCTGACGGCGCCGGAGGAGCGGATCACGGCCGGGACGGCGGAGGAGCTCGCAAAGGAGAACTTCGCCTCGCTCAGCGTGATGCTCTGCGAACCGGCACCGCGGTATCAGAAGCGGGTCCCGGGCATCCCGGACGACGATTTTGAGCGGCTTCCGAAGGTCCCGATGACCAAGCAGGAGGTCCGGGCGGTGGCGCTGGCCAAGCTGGCCTTAAGGCCGGAGGACACCTGCTGGGACGTGGGCGCGGGCACCGGCAGCGTCAGCGTCGAGATGGCCCTGCAGTGCAAGGCGGTCTACGCCGTGGAGCGGCTGGAGGAGGCTCTGGAGCTGGCGAAGGCCAACCGGGAGAAGTTCGGCGCCTGGAACCTCACATTGCTGGGCGGCGCGGCACCGGACGCCCTGAGGGCCCTGCCGGCACCGGATGCGGTGTTCGTCGGCGGCACCGGCGGGAACATGGAGGCGATCCTCCGCCTGATCTACGAGAAGAACGAGAAGGCCCGGGTCTGCGTGGCGGCGATCGCCCTGGAGAGCGCCTATCAGGCGGTGCAGGCCTTCACCGACATGGGGATCGAGCCTGAGATCAGCCAGATCGCCGTGAGCAGGGGCAAAAAAGCGGGCTCGCTCCATCTGATGATGGCCCAGAACCCGATCTATCTGATTTCCGGAGAGGGAAAATGAAGCGGATCCTTTTTACGGCCATGCACAGCGGCGCCGGCAAGACGGTGGCCGTCTGCGGGTTTTTGGCCGCGATGAAACAAAGAGGCACAGACGTCCGGGCCTTCAAGTGCGGGCCGGATTACATCGACCCGATGTTCCACGCCCGGGTGCTGGGCGTGCCGAGCCGGAACCTGGACCTCTTCCTCCAGGGGGAGGAGAAGGTCAGGGAGAGCCTGGCGAGGAACGGCGGCGCCCTCGCGGTGTTGGAGGGGGCCATGGGCTACTACGACGGCGAAGCCGGCACCGACCGGGCCAGCGCCTGGCAGGTGGCCCGCGCCACGAGGACCCCGGCCATCCTGATCGTGCGCCCGAAGGGCGTGGGCCTCACTTTGGCGGCCCAGATCAAGGGCGTCATCGGCTTCCGGGAGGAGAGCGGCATCGCCGGGATCCTTCTGACCGACTGCAAGAGCAGCCTCCACAGCTACCTGAAGCCCCTCCTGGAGAAGGAGACGGGCCTGCCGGTGGTGGGGTACCTCCCGCCGATGGAGGAGGCGAAGCTGGAGAGCCGGCACCTGGGGCTTTTGACCGCCGGCGAGGTGGAGGATTTTGCGGAGCGCTTCCGCGCCATCGCGGCGCAGATGGAGGAGACCGTGGACCTCGACCGGATCCTGGAGCTGGCGGCGGAGGACCCGCTGCCGGTGCCGGAGGAGGCTCCGAAGCCGCGGCGCTGCCGCATCGGGGTGGCGAAGGACGAGGCCTTCTGCTTCTATTACGCGGACAGCCTGGACGCCCTCACGCGGGCGGGGGCGGAGCTCTGCTATTTCAGCCCGACCCGGGATGAGGCCCTGCCGGAGGGCCTGAGCGGCCTGTACTTAGGGGGCGGCTACCCGGAGCTCTACGCAAAGGAACTGTCGGAGAACGTCCCGATGCGCCGGGCGGTCCGGGCTGCCATTGAAGCCGGGGTCCCGACCCTGGCGGAGTGCGGCGGCTTCCTCTACCTCCACGAGGAGCTGGAGGACCCGGAGGGCAAGGCGTATCCGGCGGTGGGCGCCGTGGCGGGCAGGGGCTTCGGCACGAAGAGCCTGAAGCGTTTCGGCTACGCGAAGCTCTGTCCGGAGGCGGACTCCATGCTGTTCAGGGCCGGGGAGGAGATCCCGGTCCACGAGTTCCACTACTGGGACTGCACGGAAAACGGCGACGACCTTTTGGTCAAAAAAAGCAGCGGCAGGAGCTGGCGCTGCGGGCTCACGGGCCCGGCCATCTATACGGCCTTCCCGCACCTGCATCTGGACGGGGAGGCGCCGCTGGCGGAGCGGTTCGTCTCCGCCTGCGAGAACTTTGAGAAGGAGCGGGGAAAGTGAAACTGACCCATGGCGGCGATTGGGCCGGCTACATAGAAGAATACGGAAAAGAGCCTTTGGACTACTCCTCCAACGTGAGCCCTTTGGGGATCCCGGAGGGCGTGAAGCGGGCGGCGGCGGAGGCCATGGAGCGGGCGGACCGGTATCCGGATCCCCTGTGCCGGCAGCTCAAGGCGGCGCTGAGCCGGACCTGGGGCGTGCCGGCGGACCGGATCCTCTGCGGCAACGGTGCCTCGGACCTGATCCTGAGGGTCGCGAGGGGCCTCGCCCCGAAGCGGGCCCTGGTGACGGCGCCGAC
>CADCOV010000043.1 GCA_902803185.1 uncultured Eubacteriales bacterium | reverse complement strand
CTTCCTGGACACCCCGGGCCACGAGGCCTTCACCGCCATGCGTGCCAGAGGCGCCCACGTCACCGATATCGCGGTCCTGGTGGTCGCGGCGGACGACGGCGTCATGCCGCAGACCGTGGAGTCCATCTCCCACGCCAAGGCGGCGGGCGTCCCGATCATCGTCGCCATCAACAAGATGGATAAGCCGGGCGCCAACCCTGACAGAGTCAAGCAGGAGCTGACCGAGCACGGCATCCTGGTCGAGGACTGGGGCGGCGACGTCATCAGCGTCCCTGTCTCCGCCAAGACCGGCGAGGGCATCGTGAACCTGCTGGAGATGATCCTGCTGCAGGCCGAGATGCTCGAGCTCAGAGCCAACCCGAACCGTCTCGCCATGGGCTCCGTCATCGAAGCCAGGCTGGACAAGGCGAAGGGCCCTGTCGCCACTTTGCTGGTCACCAACGGTACCCTGCAGACCGGCCAGAGCGTCGTCGCGGGCACCTGCGCGGGCAGGATCCGTCTGATGACCGACTTCAAGGGCAAGACCATCAAGAAGGCCGGCCCGGCCACCGCGGTGGAGATCTTAGGTCTCACCGACGTGCCGCAGGCGGGCGATGAGTTCAACGCCGTCAAGGAAGACCGCGTGGCCAGAGAGATCGCCGAGCACCGCAAGGAGAAGCTCAGAGAAGAGGTCATGGCCAGGAATTCCAGCATGTCCCTGGAGAAGCTGTTCAGCCAGATCCAGGAGGGCGAGGTCAAGGAACTCAACCTCATCATCAAGGGCGACGTCCAGGGCTCCATCGGCGCTTTGGTCTCCTCCCTCGAGAAGCTCAACAACGACGAGGTCAAGGTCAACATCATCCACACCGGCGTCGGTACCGTCACCGAGTCCGACGTCATGCTGGCGGGCACCTCCGATGCGGTCATCATCGGCTTCAACGTCAGACCGAGCACGGCGGTCCAGAGCATGGCCGACCGGGACAACATCGAGATCCGTACCTACCGCGTCATCTACGACGTCATCGACGACGTGGAAGCGGCGATGAAGGGTATGCTGGATCCGGAATTCAAGGAAGAGATCCTCGGCAAGGTCGAGATCCGCACCACCTTCAAGGTCCCGAACGTGGGCATCATCGGCGGCGCCTACGTCACCGAGGGCAAGGTCCAGCGGAACGCCCAGGTCAGACTGGTCAGAGACGGCATCGTGATCCACGAGGGCAAGATCAGCTCCCTCAAGCGCTTCAAGGATGACGCCAGAGAGGTCAACCAGGGCTACGAGTGCGGTATCGGCATCGAGAACTACAACGACATCAAGGAAGGCGATATCATCGAGTGCTTCCACATGGTCGAGGTAGAGAGAAAGTAAAATAGCAAGCTAAGGCCGACGGCCGCCGACAGTGGCGGCCTTTGGCTGTCTTTACGAGAGAAAGGAATGTCCATGGCTAAGGGATTCAGACAGGGCAGGCTGGGGGAGGAGATCCGGCGCATCGTCAGCGACATGCTGATGAACGAGATCAAAGACCCGCGCCTCGCCGGCAGGATGGTCAGCATCACCGGCGTGGAGGTCACCTCCGACAACAGCTACGCCACCTGCTATTACACCGTCCTTTCGCCGTCCGCCGCGGGGACCGACCTGAACGCGGACGCGGACGAAGCCGTAGAACAGGAGCGCCGGGAGGTGGCGGAGGGCCTGAAGAAGGCCAGCGGCCTCATCCGGAGAGAAGTGGGCAGGGAGATCAAGATTCGCAGAGTGCCGGAGCTGATCTTCAAGCTGGACACTTCCATGGAGTACGGCAGGCACATCGACAAGGTGATCCGGGAGCTGGAGATCGCCCCGGAAAGCGACGAGGACGGCACGGATGAAGAAGAATGACACACTGGCGGAGATCGGAGCGGCCCTGGCTGCGGCGCAGGACATCGCTTTGTTTCCGCACGTCAATATGGACGGGGACGCCATCGGCTCCTGCGTCGCCCTCTGCCTCGCGCTGAAGGCGAGGGGAAAGAACGCCTTTGTCCTCCTGGATGAGGCGATCCCGGAGAACCTCCGGTTCCTGGAGAACGGCTGCTGCGAGTGGGACCTCGAAAAGGCGAGGGACATCGAAGTTGCCGTCACCGTGGACAGCGGGGATCTCAAGCGGATCGGCGTCCGGGGCGAGGTCTTCCTGACCGCGAAGACGAAGGTCTGCCTGGACCACCACGGCAGCAGCACCCCGTACTGCGACTATAACTACATCGACCCGGAGGAAGCCGCCACGGGCCAGATCATCTACGATCTGCTCATGGAGATGGGGGAGAAGGGGAACGCCGCCATCGGCGAGGCCCTCTACGCCGCCATCGTCACGGACACCGGGAAATTCCAGTACTCCAACACCCAGAAGAAGTCCCACCTGATCGCGGCGGCCCTCCTGGACTGGGGGATCGACGCGAACAAGGTCTCCGTCGAGATCTACGAGAGCAACCGGCCGGAGCGGATCCGGATCGAGAGCCTGGCGATCGGCGGCATGGAGGTCTTCCTGGACGGGCAGCTCGTCATCGCGAAGGTCACACAGGAGATGCTCCGGGAGACCGGCGCGGGGATGGAGGAGACGGACCAGATCGTGTCCGCCCTCAGGACCATCCGGGGCGTGGAGACCTCGATCCTGCTGAAGGAGTACGAACCGAAGGTCATCAAAGCCAGCTGCCGCTCCAAGCACTGGTTCGACGTCTCGAAGATCTCCCAGAGATTCGGCGGCGGCGGCCACGTCAGGGCAGCGGGCTTCACGCTCTACTGCACCATCGATGAGGCCTTTGAGACGGTCAAAGAAGTGGTGTCTCGGGAGATGACGAAGGAACAGGAAGGAAGGGCATGCGGAGCGGAATCCTGACGATCGACAAACCGCAGAACATGACCTCCTTTGACGTGGTCGCGATCCTGAGGCGGGTCCTGGGCACGAAGAAGATCGGCCATCTGGGCACCCTGGATCCCATGGCGGAGGGGGTGCTCCCCATCGCGGTGGGCAAGGCGGCCCGGATCATGGAGTACCTGGACGCGGACCTCAAGGAGTACGTCTGCACGGCCCGCTTCGGGCTGAGGACGGACACCCTGGACATCTGGGGAGAGACCCTGGAGGAGGCGGATACCGCCTTCCTGACACGGGAAAGGACGGAGGAGGCCCTCCTGGGCTTCCGGGGGACCGGGGAACAGGTCCCGCCGATGTATTCCGCCCTCAAGGTGAACGGCCGCAAGCTCTACGAGTACGCCAGGGCCGGAAAGACCCTTGATCTGCCTTCTAGGCCGGTGGCCTTCCCGGAGATCGAGCTCACAGGGTTTTCCCCGGCGAAGGGGGAGATGCCTGCGGAAGCCACCTTCCGGGTGGTCTGCACCAAGGGCACCTATATCCGTTCCCTGGTGCGGGACCTGGGAGAAGCCCTGGGCTGCGGCGCGGCGATGAGCCGGCTCGTCCGCACGGCGAGCGGCGTGTTCTGGCAGCACATGGCGATCCCGGCGATGGCGCTCAAGACGATGACCGCGGCGGAACTGGAAGAGAGGATGATGCCCATCGAGACGGCCTTGAACGACTTCGGATGGGCCGAGACCGGGGGAGACTGGGAGACGCGGCTGTTCACCAACGGCGTGGCGCTCCGGGCGGACCAGTGGAGAGTCCGAAATGCCCCGCGATTTGAGAAGAGCGACTTCTATCTGCCGCTGAAGCCGATGCTGCGGCATGCTTACCGGGTCCGTTCTCCGGAGGGTGTGTTCCTCGGCGTGGGGATCGAAGGGGAGGACGGCGGCCTCACCGCGGACAAAATATTTTTGGAACAGGAAACATGATCATTTTTGAACATCTGGAAGACATTGAACATATCGAACCGACGGCGGTGGCGCTGGGCAATTTCGACGGCGTCCACTTCGGCCACCAGGAGCTGATCCGGCGGATGAAGGCGGGGGCGGACGCCCGGGGCCTCAAGGCTGCGGTGTTCACCTTCTCCAACCACCCGAAGGACCTGCTGCCGGGGGCGAAGAAGGTGAAGAACATCCTCTACAAGCACGAGAAGGAGGAGATCATCGCCTCCCTCGGCGTGGATTACCTCTTCTCCGTCCCGTTCACCCGGGAGATCATGACGTTGATGCCGGTGGATTACGTCTGCGGCCTCCTGATGGGCAGGCTGAACGCGAAGGCCCTCTACTGCGGCTTCAACCACAGCTTCGGCTACCGGGCCAGCGGGAATCCCGACCTGCTGAGGCAGCTGGGGGAGGAGGAGGGCGTCCACGTGGAGGTGATGGAACCCTTCAAAATCGAGGGCAACCTGGTGAGTTCCTCCATGATCCGGACGCTGATCGCCTCCGGCCAGGTGGAGCGGTGCCCGAAGTACATGGGCCGCTGGTACGCCATCGGCGGCGAGGTGGTGGTGGGGAACCGCCTGGGGCGCAAGCTCGGCTTTCCAACCTCCAACCTGGTCATCGACGAGGACATGGTGACCCCGCCGAACGGGGTCTACATCACCCACTGCGTCTATAACGGAAAGCGCTATCCGAGCGTCACCAACGTGGGCGTGAAGCCGACGATCGGCCAGTACAAGAAGAATGTTGAGACCCACATCTTCGATTTTGACAAGGAACTTTACGGTAAAAATATTACCGTAGAATTTTTAAAGAAGACCAGGGATGAGGTCCGCTTCGACGACCTGGCGGAGCTCTCGGACCAGATCGTCCGGGACTGCCGGGAGGCCAGGGCCTTCCACGAAGCGGCGGGATCGCTTTGATGAAAAAGACCGTTGACAAGACGGGCTCCGTGTGGTATTCTATCCCAGTATGAAGAAGAAGTTATCCGCTTCTCACCCCGCGAATCTCGTTTTGCCGGGTCGATATGGAACCGAACACGGGCGGTGAGCCCCCTGTGTCTTTCTTGCGGATGCTTCTGGTATCCGTTTTTTTATGCAATCGACTTTGGAGGTGCCTACCATTAAAGAGAACAAGATCAACGAGGAGATCCGCGACAAGGAAGTGCGCGTGATCGATGAGAACGGACAGATGCTCGGGATCATGAGCAGAGACGATGCTCTGGCCCTGGCCGAGGAGCGCAAGCTCGATTTGGTGAACATTTCGCCGAATGCCGTTCCGCCGGTATGCAAGATCCTGGACTACGGCAAGTTCCGCTACGAGGCTCAGAAGAGAGAGAAAGAAGCCAAGAAGAAGCAGCGCACCATTCAGGTGAAGGAGATCCGCCTCAGCACGTTCATCGAGGAACACGACATCGAGGTCAAGGCGGCCACCGCCATGAAGTTCCTGAAGGACGGCGACAAGGTCAAGGTCAGCCTGCGCTTCCGCGGCAGGGAACTGGGACACACCCAGCTCGGTCGTGAGGTCATGGAGAAGTTCATCGAGCTCTGCAGCGAGGTCAGCACCGTAGACAAGAAGCCGAACATGGAGGGCAGAAGCCTGGTCATGTTCCTGGCGCCGAAGAACGACAAATAACCCATCGTCACCCGTGGAAAGGGGCGGGGGCATAAGAAAGCAGAAATGAGGGGCGGCTCCGCCGCCGGATGAAGGAGGTCATCGCATGGCAAACAAGATGAAGTCGCACAGAGGTGCGTGCAAGAGAATGAAGCTTACCGGAAGCGGCAAGGTCAAGAGAAATAAGGCATACAAGTCCCATAAGCTTACCAGCAAGTCTCCGAAGAGAAAGAGAGGCCTGCGCAAGGCGACCACGCTCGGCAGTGCGGATCTGAAGAGAATGCTTAGATCAATGGCGAAGTAATAAGGATCAGGAGGTAAGACAATGGCAAGAGTTAAGAAGGGTGTCAACGCCCACAAGAGACACAAGAAGGTATTGAAGCAGGCGAAGGGTTATTACGGCGCCAGAAGCAAGCAGTTCAGAACGGCGAATCCGGCTGTCATGAGAGGCCTGGCCTCCGCTTATGCCGGCAGAAAGCTGAAGAAGAGACAGTACAGATCCCTCTGGATCGCCCGCATCAACGCCGGCGCCAGACTGAACGGTCTGTCCTACAGCCGTCTGATGGACGGTCTGAAGAAGAGCGGCATCGACATCAACCGCAAGATGCTCTCCGAGATGGCGATCTACGACGCGGCCGGTTTCGCGAAGCTCTGCGAGACCGCTAAGAGCGCTGTCTGCAAATAAGAATTCATCGGACCCGGAAGCCAGCTTTCGGGTCTTTTCCCTTTTTCGGAGGAACCTTCATGGCTAACATCATCGCGGTCATCTGGGACTTTGACAAGACGCTTCTCAACGGCTATATGCAGGATCCGATCTTCGCCCACTACGGCGTGGACGGCGCCGCCTTCTGGAAGGAGGTGGCCGCGCTGCCGGAGAAGTACCTGAGGGAGCAGAACGTCAAGGTGAACCCGGACACCATCTACCTGAACCATTTCATCCGGTGCGCGAAGAACGGCACCTTCCCGGGCCTGAACAACGCCATGCTCCGGGAGTTCGGCAAGGAGCTCCGGTTCTACCCGGGGATCCCCGAGATCTTCGACAAGACCCGGGACATGATCGCCTCGGACCCGTCCTTCCAGGAGTTCGACATCCGGGTGGAGCACTACATCGTCTCCACCGGCATGACGGCCATCATCGAAGGCACGGAGATCCGGGACCACGTGGACGGCGTCTGGGGCTGTGAGTTCATCGAGGAGGAGACCGGCAGTGGCCGGGTCATCAGCGAGGTGGGCTACACCATCGACAACACCACGAAGACCCGGGCCATCTTCGAGATCAACAAGGGCGCCAACGTCCATCCGGAGATCGACGTGAACGCCGCGATGGCGGAGGAGGACCGCAGGGTCCGGTTCCGCAACATGATCTACATCGCCGACGGGCCGAGCGACGTGCCGGCCTTTTCCGTGGTCCACAGCAACGGGGGCGCCACCTTCGCGATCTACCCGCGGAGCGACCGCAGGGCCTTCACCCAGGTGGAGGAGCTCCGGAAGGCCGGCCGCATCGACATGTACGCCGAGGCGGATTACCGGGAGGATTCCCAGGCCTATATGTGGATCTCCGGCAAGATCCTGGAGTTCGCCCGCCGCATCCTGGACGGCGAGCACGACAAGCTGAAGGAGAGGGCGGGGTCCGTGCCCCGGCACCTGAACGTCTGACAGGAGGAGCACCATGTTCGAGAACAAAACCATTCTGATCGGGATCAGCGGCGGCATCGCCGCCTATAAGATGGCGTCCCTCGTCAGCGCGCTGACGAAGACGAACGCCAACGTCGAGGTCATCATGACGAAGAACGCCTGTCAGTTCATCAGCCCGCTGACCTTCGAGACGCTGACCGGCAACAAGTGCTATGTGGATACCTTTGACCGGACCTTCAAGTTCGACGTGGAGCACATCTCCCTCGCAAAGAAGGCGGACGTCTTTTTGATCGCCCCGGCCACGGCCAACGTCATCGCCAAGGCCGCCTGCGGCATCGCCGACGACATGCTGACCACCACCTTCCTGGCGGCGAAGTGCCCGAAGCTGGTGGCCCCGGCCATGAACACCGCGATGTACGAGAATCCGGTGACCCGGGACAACCTGGCGAAGCTCGCTCACTACGGCGTCACCGTCATCGACCCTGCCAGCGGCAGGCTGGCCTGCGGAGACACCGGCGCCGGCAAGATGCCTGAGCCGGAGGACCTGTTCGCCTGCCTGGAGAAGGTCATCGGACGGGAGAAGGACCTGGCGGGGAAGAAGGTGCTGGTCACCGCCGGCGCCACCAGGGAATCCATGGACCCGGTCCGCTTCATCACCAACCACAGCAGCGGCAAGATGGGCTTCGCCATCGCCAAGGAGGCGATGATGCGGGGCGCGGAGGTGACCCTGGTCAAGGCCGCCACCACCGCGAAGGTGCCGAAGTTCGTGGACGTGGTGGAGGTCGCCAGCGCGCAGGACATGTTCGAGGCTGTGGCGGAGCGGGCCGCAGAGACGGACATCGTCATCAAGGCCGCTGCGGTCGCCGACTACACGCCGGCGGACTACAGCGACCAGAAGATCAAAAAGAAGGACGGGGATCTTTCGATCCCGCTGAAGCGGACGCAGGACATCCTGAAGTGGCTGGGCGAGCATAAGAGAGAAGGGCAGTTCCTCTGCGGCTTCTCCATGGAGACCCAGAACATGGTGGAAAATTCCATGGCCAAGCTGGAGAAGAAGAACGCGGATATGATCGTGGCCAACAACCTGAAGGAGGCGGGTTCCGGCTTCGGCACGGACACCAACGCCGTCACCTTCATCACCCGGGCGGGCGCCGAGCCGCAGCCGCTGGTCAGCAAGGAAGAGGTCGCCAGACTCATCTTTGACAAAATTTTGGAACTGTCCAAGAATCGAGATTGAACTTTCTGAAGAAAGTTTTACGGGTTGAAAAAGGCCGGGCCAGTGTATATCATATTGGAGTGTATAATCATTTCCGCCATTGAATTGAAATAACTTTGTTGCAAGAGGAGAGTATACGTTTATGTCTAGTTTAACCCATAAGGCCGGGAGAGCTGCGTTCTCTGCCGGTTTCGAGATCGCCTATGCCAAGATGGGCAAGGATCGCCAGCAGGCTGTCCTGGATATGTTCAAACTCGCGGAGAAGTACCTGAAGGACGCGAACATGGGCTTCGATTACGACAAGATGGAAGCCGTGATCAAGGAAGAGGACGGCGTCCTCATGAAGTACATCAACCGCCTCGTCGACAACCTCGACAAGAACGTGCTGAAGCAGGCCGTTTTGAACTTCGGCTATGAGGCCATGTTCCGCGGCACCAAGATCATGCACGAGGCAAGAGAAAAGTACGGCTGCAACGTGCCGTGGCTGATCCTGATGGATCCGACCAGCGCCTGCAACCTGCGCTGCACCGGCTGCTGGGCGGCCGAGTACGGCCATAAGCTGAACCTGACCCTGGACGAGATCAACAACGTCATCCAGCAGGGCAAGGAGCTGGGCATCCACTTCTATATGTACACCGGCGGTGAACCGCTGGTCAGGAAGGACGACCTGATCAAGATCTGCGAGATGAACCCGGACTGCGCCTTCATCGCGTTCACCAACGGCACCCTCGTGGACGAGGCCTTCTGCAAGGAGCTGCAGAGAGTCGGCAACCTGGGCCTCGCCATCAGCCTGGAGGGATTTGAGGACACCAATGACGACCGCAGAGGCCAGGGCGTCTTCAACCGCGTCATGCACGCCATGGACCTGCTGAAGGAGCACGGCTGCATGTTCGGCACCTCCATCGCCTACACCACCCACAACTGCAAGACCGTCACCTCCGAGGAATTCATCAAGATGGAGATCGAGAAAGGCGTGCAGTTCTCCATGTACTTCCACTACATGCCGGTGGGCAACGACGCTTCCCCTGAGCTCATGGTGACCCCGGAGCAGAGAGAGTACATGATCAAGCGCATCCGTAAGATCAGAAGCCTCAAGGACGGCGAAGGCCTGTTCTGCTTCGACTTCCAGAACGACGGCGAGTACGTCGGCGGCTGCATCGCGGGCGGCAGGAACTATTTCCACATCAACGCCAACGGCGACGCGGAACCGTGCGTATTCATCCACTATTCCAACGGCAACATCAGGGAGAACACGATCCTGGAGATCCTCCAGCAGCCGCTGTTCATGGCCTATCACAACAACCAGCCGTTCAGCGACAACCACCTGCGTCCGTGCCCGATGCTGGAGAACCCGGACATCCTGCCGAAGCTGGTGGCCGAATCCGGCGCCAAGTCCACGGACCTGCAGTCCCCGGAGAGCGCCGACCACCTCTGCCAGAAGACCAGGCTCTACGCTGAGATGTGGGCTCCGGAATCGGAGAAGCACTTCAACTACGAGACCAAAAAGGTAGATATGAGCACTCTTGAGTAGTGCGGGGGACCGATATGGAATACTTTCTCAGCCACATCCTCTACGTGGTGATCGCCGGCGCCATCGTTGGCGGCATCGCCTTTCTTTCCGTCTACCTGGCACAGAAGAACGCAGAGACCCGGACGGAGGAGGAGAACAAGGCCAGGGCAGAGGCGTGCCAGAGCTGTAAACTCGCCTCCATGTGCGCGAGGTTCGGACAGGAGAACGGCTCTTCCTGCGCCGACCGGGAACCATCCATCATAGACTGACCGACAGCTGCCGTCCATCCGGACGGCAGCTTGTATTTTATAAAAAACAACAAAGAATCCGATTGACTTTATTACAGCATTGCGTTAGCATAGTAAAGTAATAAAGCAAACCGGACTGTTTCCCGTTGCCGGAAGGGGCGGCGGGAGGAGAAGAACTATGAGTGAAAAGACAGAGATGAGGATCGACGAGAGAGTCAACCTGAAGCTCAGGCAGCTGTACCGCAGCTACGGGTATCTGCCTCTCAAGATGGACAAGTTCGAGGAATACGACCTCTATATCCGGAACCGGGACTTCATCCCGACGGAGAGCATCATCGCCTTCCCGGGCTGGGACGGCAAGCTGATGACCTTCCGCCCGGACCTGACCCTTTCCATCGTCAAGAATTACCGGCCGGAGAAGGAGACCACCCGCAAGGTCTCCTACAGCGAGAGCATCTACCGGATGGAGCGGGACGGGGACTACAGGGAGATCCTGCAGACCGGCCTGGAGTGCCTGGGCACCATCGACGCCCAGCAGATGAAGGAGGTGGTCCTCCTGGCCTGCAAGAGCCTCAGGACCATCAGCCCGGAGTTCATCCTGGACATCTCCCACCTGGGGTTCCTCCAGGAGATCCTGGCGGACGCGCCGGCGGAATACCGCAGCGCCATCGCCTCCTGCATCAGCAAGAAGAGCGTCCACGAGCTCGCCGGGATGGCGGAGCAGGGCGCGATCTCCGAGACCCTCATGGAGACCCTGAGGACCCTCATCGAGAGCTGCGGCAATTACAGGAGCGCCCTCCAGGGCCTGAAGAAGCTCAAGGTCAGCCCGGCGGCGGACGCCTGCCTGGAGGAGCTGGCAGCCCTCTGCCGCTACCTCAGCGAGAACCGGATGGGCCGGAACATCAACATCGATTTTTCCATCGTCAACAACATGAACTACTACAGCGGGATCACCTTCCGGGGCTACATCCGGGGGATCCCGGCGGGCATCCTCTCCGGCGGCCGCTACGACGGCGTCATGGAGCGGAGCGGCAAGCCCGGCGGCGCCGTGGGGTTCGCCCTCTACCTGGACCGGCTGAACATGCTGGTCAAGGAGGCGAGGGAATACGACGTGGACGTCATTTTGCTCTATGAGGAGAAGGACGCCGGGGATCCGGCGCTGGCCGAGGCGGCGGAGAGGATCCGCGCCGGCGGCGAAAGCCTTCTGACGGAGCGGGTCGTGCCGGCGGGGATGACCTGCCGCAGGCTCCTGAAGTTCGACGGAGGGGAGGTCAGGACCATTGAGATCAACGGATAAGATCGTCAGAGATATCACCGGGGACACCATCAACGTGGCCCTGCCGAAGGGACGGCTCGGGGAGAAGGTCTACCGCATGTTCGCGGAGGCGGGCTACCCTTGCGACGGGATCCTGGACGACAGCCGCAAGCTGGTCTTTGAGAACCCGGAGAAACAGATCCGCTACTTCTGGGTCAAGCCGAGCGACGTCACGATCTACGTGGAGAGAGGCGCCGCGGACATCGGCGTGGCGGGCAAGGACATCATCCTGGAGTACCGGCCGGACGTCTACGAGCTCCTGGACCTGAAGAAGGGCAAGTGCCGGATGGCGGTGGCCGCGGAGAACGGCTTCCGGGACGACACCTCCAGCACCTTGAGGGTCGCCACCAAGTTCCCGAACATCGCCCGCCGCTACTACGAAAAGGAGAGCCGGGACATCGACATCATCAACCTCCACGGCTCCATCGAGCTGGCCCCGGTGCTGGGGCTTTCCGACGTGATCGTCGACATCGTGGAGACCGGCAGCACCTTAAGGGAGAACGACCTCTACGTGGTGGACACGGTGGTGGAGATCAGCGCCAGGCTGATCGCGAACAAAGCCGCATATAAATTCAAGAACGACAGGCTTTCCGCCCTGGTAGAGGGGCTGAGAAAGATCACGGAGGCACTGGAATGAGCAGATTTCTGGACCCGCGCTTCGCGGGCTTCGAGGCCTACACCCCGGGCGAACAGCCGCGGGACCGCCGCTACATCAAACTGAACACCAACGAATCCCCGTATCCGCCGGGACCGGCCGTCCTGGCGGCGGTGGATGCGTCCGCGCTTGCGGATCTCAGGCTCTATTCGGATCCGACCCAGACCGCTCTGAGGGAGGCCCTCGCGGGCTTTTTGAACGGCGAGTTTGCGGGGCTCGCACTGGAGAAGGAGAATATCTTCGTCTCCAACGGCAGCGACGACATCCTGAACTTCGCCTTCCTGGCCTTCTCCGGCGAGGGGACCACGGTCCTCTTCCCGGACATCAGCTACGGCTTCTACGAGGTCTTCGCCGAGTTCCACGGCTGCAGCTACCGCAGGATCCCGCTCCGGGAGGACTACACCATCGATCTCGCAGACTACCGGGCCGTGCCGGGGAAGAAGCTCATCGTCTTCGCCAACCCGAACGCCCCGACGGGGATCGCCCTCTCCGCAGGGGAGATCGAGGCCCTGCTTCAGGCGGAGCCGGACAGCCTGGTCCTGGTGGACGAGGCCTACGTGGACTTCGGCGCGGAGTCCGCCATGGGTCTGCTCGCAAAGTACGATAACCTCCTGGTGGCGCGGACCTACTCCAAATCCGCCTCTCTCGCGGGGGCCAGGCTGGGCTACGCGGCGGGGAGCCTTGCGGTCATCGAGGACCTGGAGAAGATCAAATACTCCACGAATCCGTACAACGTCAACCGGATGACCCAGGCTGCGGGACTTGCGGTCCTCAGGGAGTGGGGGTATTATAGAGAAAACTGCGTGAAGATCGCCGAAACGAGGGAGAAGACCGCCGAGGCCCTGAGAGAGATGGGCTGCGAGGTCCTGCCTTCGAAATCGAACTTCCTGTTCGTCTCCTGCCTGCCTGCGCTGGGAGGCGAGGAGGCCTACCTGGGCCTCAGGGAGAAGGGCATCCTGGTCCGCTGGTGGAGCCGCCCGGAGATCCGGGACCGGTTCCGGGTGACGATCGGGACGCCGGAGGAGATGGAGAGCTTCCTCGCGGCGCTGAAGGCTTTGATGGGAGGAAAGAGCGATGAGTGAAAGACGGGCTGAGATCGCCAGAAAGACCGGAGAGACCGACGTCAGGATCTTCCTGGACCTGGACGCGGGAGAGACCGCGGAGAACCGCATCGCCACCGGCGTCGGGTTCCTGGATCACATGCTGACCCTGTTCGCGGCCCACGGCGGGTTCCGCCTGGACGCCTGCTGCGAGGGGGATACGGAGGTGGATTTCCACCACTCCGTCGAGGACGTGGGCATCGCCCTGGGGCAGGCTCTGAAGGAGGCCCTGGGCGACAAGAAGGGGATCACCCGGTACGCGGACATCGTTTTGCCGATGGACGAGGCTTTGATGCTGGCCGCCATCGACATCTCCGGCAGGGACTATCTGGGCTTTGCCGTGACCTTCCCGACGGAGAAGATCGGCTGCTTCGACACCGAGCTGGTGAAGGAGTTCTGGCTGGGCTTCGTCCGCAGCGCCGGCGTCACCCTGCACTTCAGGGAGCTGGCGGGGGAGAACAGCCACCACATCGCCGAGAGCATGTTCAAGGCGGCGGGCAGAGTGGTGGCGAAGGCCGCATCCATCGATGAGAAACGGGCGGGACAGATCCCGTCCACGAAGGGACTGTTATGATCGCGATCGTGGATTACGGAGTGGGCAACATCTTTTCTCTGACCTGCTCCTTTCAGCAGATCGGCGCGGAGGCCGTTCTGACCAAAGACCCTGCCGTGCTCAAAAAGGCGGACAAGATCGTCCTGCCGGGGGTGGGCGCCTTCGAGGACGCGGCCCGCAAGCTCCGGGAGAGCGGCATGCAGGAGACCGTGCTGGAGGAGGCGAAGGCGGGAAAGCCTTTGCTGGGCATCTGCCTGGGCATGCAGCTCCTCTTCGACAAGAGCT
>CADCOV010000042.1 GCA_902803185.1 uncultured Eubacteriales bacterium | reverse complement strand
TATCCTGCTGATCCTGGTTGCGGGACTGCTGATCATCATCATCCCGTTCTTCAACATGGTGGCGACCTCGTTCACCTCCTACAAGGAATACATGCAGTCCACCTGGGTATTCTGGCCCAAGGAGCCGACAATCCAGGCGTATCAGGAGCTCTTCAAGGACGCCCGCATCCTGATCGGCTACAAGACGACCCTCACGTATCTGCTGATCGGCATTCCCCTTAACCTGGTACTTGGAACCACTCTGGCCTACGCGCTCTGCCGCAAAGGCTGGCCGGGAAGAAAGCTCGTCCTCATGCTGGTGCTCTTCACCATGATTTTCCACGGCGGCATCGTTCCCACCTATCTGGTCATGAAGAGCCTGGGTCTCACCAATACCGTGTGGGCCGTGATCTTTGCCAACGGAATGAACACCTTCAACATGATTCTGATCTACAACTACTTCGGATCCATGCCCGAGGCGCTGATCGAGTCCGCCGGTCTGGACGGAGCGGATGAGTGGACCATCCTCGCAAAGATCGTGCTTCCTCTGTCAAAACCCATCCTGGCCACGGTTGTTCTCTTTGTGGCTGTGCAGCTCTGGAACGAGTACTTCATGTCGATGATCTTCCTGCGTTCCAACAACTGGCAGTCGCTGCAGCAGGTGCTCCGCGCCATCGTCATGGACTCCCAGAGTCTGGACAGCACCGCGGCTGCGATGGTGGACATGTCGGAGAAGAACTTCTCGGACGGCATCAAGATGGCGGCGGTCGTCGTGACCATGGTCCCGGTGATGTGCGTCTATCCGTTCCTGCAGAAGTACTTCACCAAGGGCATCATGATCGGCGCGGTGAAGACCTGATCCCCGAGGGTACAGGGCTTCTTCCGAAAGCGTCTTAACTGTTCCGTTACCTGCGGCAGAGGCCGGACGAGCTCCGCGTCTTAGCCGGGAAAATATTCACATTCACTTATTTCACTGGAGGTTATTATGAAGAATACCAAATGGATGCGCAGGCTGGCTGCGGCGGTTTCGGTGCTCATGCTGGCCGGTACGCTCGCAGGCTGCGGCGGTGAGAGCAAGACTCCTGCTCCTGCGGCACAGCCCGCAGCGGAAGCTGCTGCGGAAGAAACCAAGCCCGCGGCGGAAGCTGCCGCCGAGGTGGCAAAGGAAGTGGAGCTTGAGAATGAGGGCGTCAAGACCGAGTCCGGCGTCACGGCGGCCGCAACCGATGTCACGGCGGAGAGCATTCTCGCCCGCGACTTCAGCGAGCCGATCAAGATCTCCTTCGCCGGCATTCAGGTGAACGACGGTCTGGATTACAACCACGGCAACGATTACTACAGCTGGTGGACGGATACCTTCAACGTCGAGTGGGACATCACGTCGCTGACCTTCGAGAACTGGGTACAGCGCATGAATACCTGGCTCAACGCGGACGATATTCCGGACTGGTGCGTCTGGAACTTCAACGCAGGCGACGCCGCGAACTATGTCGAGCAGGAGCTCGTGAAGAAGCTGCCTGACGACTGGCGCGAGACTTATCCGAATCTGGCTGCGGCCGCGGACTGCTCTCCCCTGAACGCCTACTACGACAAACTCTTCGGGGGCACCTACTATCTCTTCCGTCCCGCGTTCGCCAACAACTTCCCGGCGGACCTCATCACCAGCCACATGTCCGTCTACCTCCGCACCGACTGGGCGGAAGAGGCAGGCTATGACCTCTCCAAGAACCTGGAGAGCAACACCATCACCATCTCCGAGTTCGTCGACTACTGCCAGGCCGTGAAGGATGCGGGCCTGTGTGACTATCCCTGGGTAAATACCACTGCCCACCTCGGAACCTTCATCGATTCTCTCTGCGAGAACTCCGGCGTCGCTGCCAACGCGTTCTATAAGGCGGAAGACGGACAGTACCACTGGGCGCCCGCTGAGGAGGAGTCCGGCGTGAAGGAAGCCATCCGCAAGGTGAAGGAAGCCTATGACGCAGGTCTGCTTTATCCCGAGTTCTACACCCTGACCAACGATGACGATGCGGGTTATGTCCACACCGCCGGTACGGCAGCCGCCTGCTGTGAGGCCGGCATGGCTGTCTGGTTTGACCGCTTTGACGCCAACATGGAGAACAGCCTTGGCATCTCCTACTGGGATACCGCTGTGACCCTGGTCCTGACCGATGACAACGGCGTGAGCCATCAGGCGCCCAGCACCAACTTCTGGGCCTGCAATATCATCTCCCCCAACATCAGCGACGAAGCGCTTGAGCGTCTGCTCACCATCTGGGATTACGGCTGCACCGAGGAAGGCCAGCTCCGCATCCGCCTGGGCCTGCCCGGGGTTGACTGGGACTTTGCCGAGGACGGCAGTCTTGTGAACCTTCTTGCGGATACCGAGTACAAGAACGTCGAGGGTAAGTACACGAGCCAGTATCCGATTACCGGCAACATGTTCATCCTTTCCGATGACTTCTCCTTCGTGAATCCCAGCTTCTCCCAGGAAGCGCG
>CADCOV010000041.1 GCA_902803185.1 uncultured Eubacteriales bacterium | reverse complement strand
TGGGCCTGGGCAACATCTGGCGCTTCCCGTACCTGGCCGCGAAGAACGGCGGCGGCCTGTTCCTGCTTGTTTATATCATCCTGGCGCTGACCTTCGGCTTCGCCCTTTTGCTGACCGAGGTCGCCATCGGCCGTAAGACCGAGTCCGGCCCGCTGGCCGCCTACGGCAAGCTCCGCAAGGGCTGGCACTGGATGGGCATCCTCGCCACCGTCATCCCGGCCATCATCCTTCCTTATTACAGCCTGATCGGCGGCTGGGTCCTCAAGTACTTCACCGTCTTCGCGGCCGGCCAGGGCGCCGCGGCGACGGAAGACGGTTATTTCGGCGGCTTCATCACCGGCCAGTGGCAGCCTTTGCTCTTCCACACCATCTTCTTTGCCGCCACCGCCTTCATCATCTATCTGGGCGTCAACGACGGCATCGAGAAGCTGTCCAAGGTTTTGATGCCGATCCTGGTCATCCTGGTCATCGGCATCGCCATCTACAGCTGCACCCTGTCCCACACGGATCCGGACGGCACGGTCCGCACCGGCCTGCAGGGCATGGCGATCTACTTCATCCCTGACTTCACCGGCCTCACCTTCGGCCGCCTGATGGGCGTCATCATGGACGCCATGGGCCAGCTCTTCTACAGCCTGTCCGTCGCCATGGGCATCATGATCGCCTACGGCTCCTACCTGAAGAAGGATGCGGACCTGCCGAAGTGCGTCAACCACATCGAGATCTTCGACACCGGCATCGCGCTCCTCGCAGGCCTCATGATCATCCCGGCGGTCTTCACCTTCATGGGCAAGGACGCCATGGGCGCGGGCCCGGGCCTGATGTTCGTCTCCCTGCCTAAGGTCTTCATGTCCATGGGCAAGGCCACCGGCACCATCCTCGGCACCGCCTTCTTCCTCATGGTTATCTTCGCGGCCCTCACCAGCTGCATGTCCATCCTGGAGGCCATCGTCTCCGGCATGATCGACAGATGGCACTGGTCCCGCAAGAAGGCCACCGTCATCGCCTCCCTCTGGGGCTGGCTGATGGGCATCGTCGTCGCCCTGGGCTACAACCTCTTCTACTTCGAGTACACCCTGCCGAACGGCGCGGTCGCCCAGATCCTCGACATCTTCGACTACCTGAGCAACAACATCATGATGCCGATCCTGGCCATCTTCACCTGCGTCCTGATCGGCTGGGTCCTGGGTCCGGACGTGGTCCTGGACGAAGCAGGCCGCGGCTGCAAGAAGTTCTCCCGCAAGGGCCTCTACATCGTCATGATCCGCTTCGTCTGCCCGGTCATGCTGGTCCTGGTCTTCCTCAAGGCCTTCGGCCTCTTCGCCTGATCGACAAAGCGAACCGCGGGCGCCCTTCCGGGCGCCCGTTTTTCTTTCCCCGGAATTGTGGTATACTGATATATGTAATGTGACGATCAAGGAGGTACTGTCATGGACGCGATGCTGAGCACGCTTTGTTATATCGAGCAGGACGGAAAATACCTGATGCTCCACCGGGTGCTGAAGGAGAACGACATCAACGAAGGAAAATGGCTCGGCGTGGGCGGCCACTTCGAGAAGGACGAGAGCCCGGAGGAATGCCTGATCCGTGAGGTCCTTGAGGAGACCGGCTACACCCTCACCCGCTACCGGTTCCGGGGCATCGTGACCTTCGTCTCCGCCAAAGGCGCCACCGAGTACATGCACCTCTTCACCGCCGACGGCTTCACCGGCGAGCTGCACCTCTGCGACGAGGGCATCCTGGCCTGGATCGACAAGGAAGCCGTGCCGGGCCTCAAGCTCTGGGAGGGCGACCGGATCTTCCTGAACCTGCTCCTCACCCGGAACGAATTCTTCTCCCTGAAGCTGGTCTACGACGAGAAGGACCGCCTGGTCCGGGCCGCTC
Organism: uncultured Eubacteriales bacterium; assembly: GCA_902803185.1. Lineage (GTDB taxonomy): Bacteria > Bacillota > Clostridia > Peptostreptococcales > Anaerovoracaceae > Eubacterium_B. The sequence goes on along the minus strand of CADCOV010000041.1, from coordinate 2,712 downwards.
TGGACGGAAAAGACTATCCGCTGTAACGGCAGTTTTCGAGCCGCGCCCCTTGGGTGCGGTTTTTTCGTTGGTGCGGGGGCGGCGTTTTGCGCAAAACAGCAAAACAGGTGCGTTTGCCCGCTCATCGAAGATATATTTTCGTTTTGTGCGGAAGCAGCGCCGGCCACCCCACCCGCCGCGCATATTCTTTATACATCGTATGCATAAACCGTTAATGCATTAACATACGTCTTTTTACCCCTCTTTACTCCGAATTGTCAGTATATTCCATCGAGAAATCCCCGTTTTCAGCCGTTTTGACCTCGGATTGTACGAAAATAAATACGAAAAAAGTTATAAAAATGGGGTTGCATTCCTTTCATAAATGTGTATACTTATACATGTACCACACGTGAGGCGAATCACTTCAGAAAAGATTAGAATAGGAAAAGGAGAAAGAATCATGAAGTTTAAGAAGATCGCAGCGCTCGCGCTTACAGCAACACTTGCAGTCACTGCTCTGGCAGGATGCGGAGCCAAGGAAGAAGCCGCCGCCAATTCTCTGGAGCAGATCAAGAAGGACGGTGTCCTCACCGTCGCCCTCTCCCCTGACTTCTCCCCGATGGAGTTCGTCGACTCCTCCAAGACCGGTCAGGACCAGTACGTAGGCTTTGACGTCTCCCTGGCGAAGTTCATCGCCCAGGAGCTGGGCGTCGACCTCGAGATCCAGGCGATGAGCTTTGATGCCTGCCAGACCGCCGTCTACACCGGCAGCGTGGGCATGTCCATCTCCGGTTACTCCTGGACTGAGGAGCGTGCTGAGAACTACGAGCTTTCCGATTACTACTACGCCGGCGAGAACGAGACCGAGCAGGTCCTCCTGATCAGAAAGGATGACGCCGACAAGTACAAGACCGCTGAGGACTTCGCAGGCGTCGACGTCGGTGCCCAGAACGCTTCCCTGCAGCAGCAGCTCGTCACCGAGCAGCTTCCGGATTCCAACTGCGTCACCATCGGTGACATCGGCGTCGGCGTCCTGGAGCTCCAGAGCGGCAACATCGAGGCCCTGGCTGTCGCTGACGGCAACGGCACCCAGATCATCGCCAGCAACCCGGATCTCGTCAAGTGCGAATGGGAGTTCGACGTCAAGGCCGAGTACGAAGCCAACGTCATCATGATCCACAAGGGTGACAAAGAACTGCTCGAGGCCGTGAACGAAGCCCTGGCCAAGGCCAACAGTGAAGGCCTGTACGCCGGTTGGTATGAAGAGGCCCTCAAGGCAGCCGAGAGCGAGACTGCTGAAGAAGTCAGCGTCGACGACTGATCATAACAAGGGACCCCTTCCCTTATGCGACCTTACCTAACACGATGACATTCACAAGCCGGGGCCTGACCGCTCCGGCTTGTGTTCCGGGAGATAAGATATGGATTTTGCGACAATGGGACGTAACATCGTCTCGATCTGGGCCAAGTATTGGGACAAGTTCCTGATCCAGGGCATGGAATACACCCTTTCGCTGGCGGCCATCGCGGTGGTCTTCGGCACCATCATCGGCGCCCTGCTCGCCCTCATGAAGATGAGCAAGATAAAGCCGCTGAACTGGCTGGCCAGCATTTATACCGGCATCATCCGGGGCACCCCGATGCTCCTGCAGCTGTACTTCTTCTACTTCATCCTGCCGATGCTCATTCCGGCGCTGAACAAGCAGCAGTACATCTGCATCGCCATCGCTTTGCTCTGCAACTCCGCCGCCTACGTGTCCGAGATCATCCGGTCCGGCATCCAGGCCGTCGACATCGGCCAGACGGAGGCCGCCAGGAGCCTCGGCATGAACGGCACACTCACGATGACCCAGGTCATCCTGCCGCAGGCGATCAAAAACATCCTCCCGGCGCTGGGCAACGAGTTCATCATGCTGGTCAAGGACACGTCCCTCGCCTCCACCTTCTTCATCGGCGACATCACCACCCAGTACCTGCTGATCAAGGGCACCACCTACCTGCCGATCGAACCGCTGGTGATCGCGGGTATCCTGTACCTGATCCTGACCAGCATACTCAACTTCGTCCTGGGATTCTTTGAAAGGAGGATGCGTCGTGGCGACATCCGATAAGCTGATCGAGGTCAAAGACCTGAAGAAACACTATAACAACGGCACGATCCACGCCCTGGACGGCGTGACCGTGGACATCAACAAAGGCGACGTCATGGTCGTCATCGGCCCTTCCGGCTCCGGCAAATCCACCTTCCTCCGCTCCCTGAACCTGCTGGAGGTCCCGACCTCCGGCCAGATCATCTTCGAGGGCGTGGACATCACCGACAAGAAGGTCGACATCGACAAGCACCGGCAGAAGATGGGCATGGTGTTCCAGCACTTCAACCTCTTCCCGCACAAGACGATCCTGGAGAACATGACCCTGGCGCCGATCAAAGTCAAGCACATGTCCCAGAAGGAAGCCGAGGAGAAGGCCCTGGCCCTGCTGAAGCGGGTCGGCCTGGAGGACCGGGCGAACGCCTATCCGATCCAGCTCTCCGGCGGTCAGAAGCAGCGTGTCGCCATCGTCAGAGCCCTGGCCATGGAGCCGGACGTGATGCTCTTCGACGAACCGACCTCCGCCCTTGACCCTGAGATGGTCGGCGAGGTGCTGGACGTCATGAAGGAGCTGGCCCACGAGGGCATGACCATGGTCGTGGTCACCCACGAGATGGGCTTCGCCAAGGAAGTGGGCAAC
>CADCOV010000040.1 GCA_902803185.1 uncultured Eubacteriales bacterium | reverse complement strand
TCTTCTGAGGATCGGTCTGATCTGCTCCAGAGCCTTTTCGATCTTTTCCTGCATGTCTCTATCTCCTTTTCTGGTCTGTTCTATACGCCAGGCCCGCGGCCCGCGCCGCCGCCTCGTATTCCTACATTCTCATACCCCGTTTCCGGGACACAAATCATAGTTATTATAATACAGGCAGGGCGTGTATGCAAGGGGTTGCGGCGTACGAAAAACTCCGGGCCGGGGCCCGGAGCTTAGCTGTCGGTTTTGGCCGGATCACACATCCAGCTTCATGTCGCCGGTCTTGATCTTGCCTGCGGAGCGGAGCAGCTTGTCGAAGACCAGGGACAGGATGGCCGGCAGGATGATCTGCACGGCGAGGACCGCGATCAGGGTCTTGCCGGAGAAGCCCATGTCGGTGAAGGTGCCGATCTGGCCCACCAGGCCGGATGTGCCCATGCCCGCGCCCATGGAATTGTTCGTCATGTGGAACAGGCAGGTGGCGATCGGTCCGGTGATGGCGCCCGCCAGGGTCGGCGGCAGCAGGATCCACGGGTTCTTCACGATATTGGAGATCTGCAGCATGGAGGTGCCGATGCCCTGGGCGAAGAAGCCGCCGATGCCGTTGTCCCGGTAGCTGATGACCGCAAAACCGATCATCTGGGCGCAGCAGCCCGCTGTCGCGGCGCCCGCCGCCAGGCCCGAGAGGTTCAGCATGATGCACAGCGCCGCGCTGGAGATCGGTGCGGTCAGGGCCAGACCCACGATCACGGAGATCACGATGCCGAACCAGAACGGCTGCCATTCCGTCGCCGTCATGATGAGGGCACCCAGGCCGCTCATGAGCTTGCCGATGGCAGGTCCCACCAGCTGGGCCGTGAGGCCGCCCGCGATCAAAGTCACCGCCGGCGTCACGATGATGTCCACCTTCGTCTCCTTGGAGACGGCTTTGCCGAACTCCGCGCCGAGGACGACGGCGACAAAGGAACCGGCCGGGCCGCCTAAGGCCGCGCCCAGCATACCGGTGACCGCGCTGGTGAACATGACCAGCGGCGGCGCCTGCAGGCCGTAGGCCACCGCAATACCGATGCCGGCGCCCATATAGTCCATGGCGGTCTGTCCGATGGTGACGAGGAACGCGTTCACCGCGTTCTCACCGCCGAAGTTGATCCACTGCTGGCCGATGGTCTTGATGATGAGTCCCACCAGCAGCGTGCAGAAGAGGCCCTGCGCCATGGCGGACAACGCGTCCTGGAAATAGCGCTTGCCGGAGAATACTATGTTCTTGCGGGCCAGAAAGCCCTTCTTTTCTTTGGACATCTTAGGTTCCCTCCCTGATACCCTGTGCTATAATAGAGGTGCGGCAGGGGCTCCCCTTTCCGGTCTCCCGCCGTCATCGGAATGATTGTAGCGCATGTAATGACTTGTGTCAAGACACCTTTTGACGGGTGCGGGAGGGAGGCCTCTGGAGTGGACGCAAAAGAAAGAAGACAACAGATCCTGAAGATCCTGGCCGCAGCGGAAGCGCCGGTCTCCGCCTCCACCCTGGCCGCGGAGCTGGACGTCAGCCGGCAGATCATCGTGGGCGACGTCTCCCTGCTCAGGGCGTCGGGACACGGGATCCAGGCGACGCCCCGGGGGTACGTGGCGGAGGTTCCGAAGACCTACCCCTTCGTAGGCACCGTCCTCTGCCGCCACGACGAGTCCCGCCTGGAGGAGGAGCTCAATACCATCGTGGACTTCGGTGCCACCTGCATCGACGTCACCGTGGAGCACGGCATCTACGGCACCCTCACCGGGGAGCTGGGGATCAGCTCCCGCTACGACGTGTCTTTGTTCATGGAGAAGCTGGACAGCGAGGACCGGCCGCTGAGTTCACTCTCCGGAGGCCTGCATCTCCACCGGATCGGCTGCCGGGACCGGGAGCTCTTCGACCTGGTCTGCAAAGCGCTCCGGGAGAAAGGATTCCTCGTGGACGCGGAGTGAAATCTGTGGTATGATAAGAGAGTCAATTGAGAATATTCGCCGGCACTGCCGGCACAGCACAGAGATGTCACACAGGAGGTAACATTATGAAATGGGTTTGCACAGTTTGCGGATATGTCCATGAAGGCGACCAGGCACCGGAGAAGTGCCCTGTCTGCGGTGTTCCGGCTTCCAAGTTCCAGGCGCAGAACGAAGAGATGGTCTGGGCTGCCGAGCACGTGGTCGGCGTCGCTCAGGGCGCTCCGGAAGATATCATCGAGGATCTTCGTTCCAACTTCGCCGGTGAGTGCTCCGAGGTCGGTATGTACCTGGCCATGAGCAGAGTCGCTTTCAGAGAAGGTTATCCGGAGATCGGCGAGTACTGGAAGACCGCCGCGTTCGAAGAGGCTGAGCACGCTGCCAAGTTCGCGGAACTGCTGGGCGAGGTCCTGACCGACTCCACCGAGAAGAACCTGAAGATGAGAGTCGAAGCCGAGAACGGCGCCACCGCCGGCAAGACCGACCTGGCCAAGAGAGCCAAGGCCCTGAACCTGGACGCGATCCACGACACCGTCCACGAAATGGCAAGGGACGAAGCCAGACACGGCAAGGCATTCGCAGGCCTGCTGAAGAGATACTTCGGCTAAACCGAACACCTACGAAACGCACAGAAAGGAGCGGCGACCCCGCTCCTTTTTCGTTCCTGCGCAATTGACTTTTTGTTCCTTTTTCTTCCATAATGAGGGAAGACATACAACGAAAGGAGACACGCCTATGCCCCTCATGACCGCTGCAGAATACATCGAAAGCCTGCGCAAGCTCAACACCCGGGTCTACATGTTTGGTGAGAAGATCGACAACTGGGTCGACCACCCGATCATCCGTCCGTCCATCAACTGCGTCGCCATGACCTACGACCTGGCCCAGAAGCCGGAGTACGAGGACCTGATGACCGCGACCTCCAGCCTGACCGGCCACAAGGTCAACCGCTTCACCCACCTGCACCAGTCCACCGAAGACCTGGTCAAAAAGGTCAAGATGCAGCGCCTGCTGGGTCAGAAGACCGCCAGCTGCTTCCAGCGCTGCGTGGGCATGGACGCCTTCAACGCCGTCTACTCCACCACTTATGAGATCGACGAGGCCCACGGCACCCATTACCACGAGAACTTCAAGAACTTCCTGGTCATGGTCCAGGACGCTGACCTCACCGTGGACGGCGCCATGACCGACCCGAAGGGCGACCGCTCCAAGGCGCCTCACGCCCAGGCGGACCCGGACCTGTTCCTCCACGTGGTGGAACGCCGCGCGGACGGCATCGTCGTCTGCGGCGCCAAGTGCCACCAGACCGGCTCCATCAACTCCCACTGGCACCTCTTCATGCCGACCATCGCCATGGGCCCGGAGGACAAAGACTACGCCGTCTCCTTCGCCTGCCCGACGGACGCGGAAGGCATCTACATGATCTACGGCCGCCAGAGCTGCGACACCCGCAAGCTGGAGGAGGACGCCTGCGTCGACCTGGGCAACCCGACATTCGGCGGGCAGGAAGCCCTGGTCGTCCTGGACCACGTCTTCATCCCGAACGAATACATCTTCCTGAACGGCGAATATGAATTCGCCGGCATGCTGGTGGAGCGCTTTGCCGGCTATCACCGCCAGTCCTACGGCGGCTGCAAGGTCGGCGTCGGCGACGTTTTGATCGGCGCGGCTGCCCTGGCCGCCGAGTACAACGGCGTGGAGAAGGCCTCCATGGTCAAGGACAAGCTGATCGAGATGACCCACCTGAACGAGACCCTCTACGCCTGCGGCATCGCCTGCTCCAGCGAGGGCTTCCGGACCAAAGCCGGCAACTACCAGATCGACCTGCTCCTGGCCAACGTCTGCAAGCAGAACGTCACCCGCTTCCCGTACGAGATCGTCCGGCTGGCCGAGGACGTGGCCGGCGGCCTCATGGTCACCATGCCGTCCGACAAAGATTTCAAATCCGACACCGTGGTCGGCCGCAGCGGCGAGACCATCGGCGACATCTGCAACAAATACTTCGTCGGCAAGGAAGGTGTCGCCACCGCCGACCGCCAGAAGATCCTGCGCTTCCTGGAGAACATGTGCCTGGGCGCGGCTGCCGTC
>CADCOV010000039.1 GCA_902803185.1 uncultured Eubacteriales bacterium | reverse complement strand
GTTCCGCCTGGCCCCGATCAAATGGCTGACCCTGGCCAGCGCCATGACCCTGGTGGCCAACACCCTGTTCCTGTCGGACGTGATCTACTTCTACACCTATAACATGGCGCTCTCCGCCGGCCTCATCACCCTGTTCATGATGGCAAGGCCGGTGCTCTCCATCCCGTTCACCCCGGTGACGAAGTGGCTCACCCTCAGGATGGAGAAGAACCACGTCATGATCCTCTACGATTTCGTGGGCATCGCCCTTCTGGCGGTCCTCAGGATCGTCGGGATCCGCACGCCCTTCGGCCTGGTGTTCCTGGTCCTCGCCATCATCTGCTGCAGCAGCATCTACTGGCAGCTGATCCCGGCCATGTACTACGACGTGGCCGACTACGACCAGTACGTCACCGGCCATAACCGTCAGGGCACCGTCATCTCCCTGCAGGGCCTGGTGGAAGCCATCGCCACCGGCGTGGGCGGCTTCATCCTGGGCGTCTTCCTGAAGTACGCCGGCTTCGATGGGGCCGCGGCCACCCAGACGCCGCTGGCGGAGACCTGGATCTTCCACTGCACCACCCTGGTCCCGGCGGTCTTCATGCTGCTGGCGGCCTTTTCCCTCTGGAAGTACCCGCTGAACAGGAAGCGCCACCACGAGATCGTGGCGGAAATGGCCGCGAGAGAGGCGGAAGAAGCCGAGAACCGTTGAAATCCGTTTACGGCGCGCAGTCATTGTGTTATACTATTTGGGTATCTATTCGTTCAATATGATCAAAACTATATATAAGAGAAGGTAATCACATGAACAGAGAAGAATTTTTGGAAGTCTACCGCCATTCCCTCTCCCACATCCTGGCCAAGGCTGTGATCGAGATCTATGGCAAAGAGAACGTGCAGTACGCCATCGGTCCGCAGATCGCCGACGGTTTCTACTATGATTTCATCCTGCCGAAGAACGTCACCAACGACGACTTCCCGGCCATCGAGGCCAAGATGCAGGAGATCATCAAGCGCAGAGAGGACTGGGTCTGCAAGGAGGTCTCCAAGGACGAAGCCCTGGCTTTGTTCGCCGATCAGAAGTTCAAGACCGAGCTGATCGAGGAGCTTCCGGACGAAGAGAAGATCACGATCTACTACACCGGCGAGGATTTCGTCGACCTGTGCCGGGGCCCGCACATCTCCAATTCCCAGGAGCTGATGGGCACCGCCTTCAAGATCAAATCCGCCTCCGGTTCCTATTGGAGAGGCGACGAGAACAGAGAGCAGCTGCAGCGCATCTACGTCTACGCCTTCCCGGACAAGCAGCAGCTGAAGGCCCACCTGGCCCTGGTCAAGGAGGCCATGGAGCGCGACCACAAGAAGCTGGGACCTCAGCTTGACATCTTCATGTTCCACCCGACCGCCCCGGGCATGCCGTTCTGGCTCCCAAGGGGCTGGAAGCTCTTCAACGCCCTCCTCTCCTACTGGAGAGAGATCCACGAGGAGCACGGCTACCAGGAGATCTCCGGCCCGGTCGTGAGCTCCAGCGAGCTCTGGGAGACCAGCGGCCACTGGGGACACTATCAGGACAACATGTTCGTCATCCCGCCGGCTAAGGAAGGCGAGAAGATCTACGCCCTCAAGCCGATGAACTGCCCGAACGCGGTCCTGGTCTACAAGAGGGGCGTCCACAGCTACAAGGACCTGCCGCTGCGCTTCAGCCAGACCGACGTCATCCACCGCAAGGAGAAGTCCGGTGAGCTGAACGGCCTCTTCCGCGTCCAGATGTTCCGCCAGGACGACGACCACACCCTCCTCGCCGAGGAGCAGGTGGCCTCCGAGATCGCCGACATCATGGCGATCGCCGACGAGATCTACGGCACCCTGGGCCTGACCTACAGAGCCGAGCTCTCCACCAGGCCGGATGACTTCATGGGCGACATCGAAGTCTGGAACAAGGCCGAATCCGACCTCAAAGCCATCCTGGACAAGCAGTACGGCGAGGGCAACTACGAGATCAACGAGGGCGACGGCGCCTTCTACGGCCCGAAGATCGACCTCCAGATGAAGGACGCCCTCGGCAGAGAGTGGCAGATGGGCACCATCCAGCTG
>CADCOV010000038.1 GCA_902803185.1 uncultured Eubacteriales bacterium | reverse complement strand
TGATCTTCCAGGAGCCGATGACCTCCCTGAACCCGGTCTTCTCCATCGAGAAGCAGCTCTCCGAGGTCTTCATGATCCACCAGAAGATGGACAAAAAGACTGCGGCGGAGAAGTCCGTCGAGATCCTCAGGGACGTCAAGATCCCGAACCCGGAGATCGTCGTTAAGCAGTATCCGCACCAGCTGTCCGGCGGTATGCGCCAGCGTGTCATGATCGCCATGGCCCTGGCCTGCAAGCCGAAGCTTTTGATCGCTGACGAGCCGACCACCGCGCTGGACGTCACGATCCAGGCACAGATCCTGTACCTGATGAACGAACTGAAAAAGGAAAACGGGACCAGCATCCTGTTCATCACCCACGACCTGGGCGTCATCAATCAGATGGCGGACTACGTCGCGGTCATGTACTGCGGCCAGGTGGTGGAGAAGGTGCCGGCGGACGTCCTGTTCAAGGACAAGTCCGAGTATTCCCACCCGTATACCGAGGGCCTGATGCGGTCCATCCCGCGGCTCGACACCCCGGCCGGCGAACGGCTGGAGACGATCCCGGGCGCGGTCCCGCATCCGCTCGACCTTCCTAAGGGCTGCAAATTCGCCCCGCGCTGCAAGTACGCCACCGACAAGTGCCGTACGGAGGAACCTGAACTCCAGGTGATCTCTGATGTCCAGGAGATCAGGTGCTTCTACCCGAAGAAGGAGGAACGTCAGAATGCCAGATGAGAAGAAAAAGATCCTGAAGATCACCAATCTGAAACAGTACTTCCCGCTCAAGGAGAAGGGAAAGTTCGTCAAGGCCAATGACGGGATCGACATCGACATCTACGAAGGCGAGACGCTGGGCCTGGTCGGCGAGTCCGGCTGCGGCAAGTCCACCTTCGGACGGACCATCCTGGAGCTCTATCCGCAGACCGACGGACAGACCATGTACTACGGCAGGACCCTCGACGAGATGGCCCCGGAGTACATGAAGAAGACCATCAACGACCTGCCGAACCTCCGCACCAAGTATCAGGAACTGGTGAAGAAGAGAGAAGAGGCAGAGGCGGCCTTTGCGGGCCTGAAGGAAGGCGATGAGAAGACCGCTTCGGTCCACGCCGCCATGCTGGAAGCCCAGAAGAGGGAGAAGGCTGCGCTGAACGACATCGCCAACATCTTCGGCGGCTTCATCACCGTCAAGGATACGGCGCCGGCCCAGAAGGCCTATCTCGCCGTCTACGAGGAAGCGCTCAAGCTCCGCGACCTGGAAAAGAAGCGGATGATCGCTGACTCCGAGCTGGAAGACCAGAAGTATCTGGAGAAGGAAGGCAGCAAAAAGGCCAACGTCGCCTCCGCCGAAGCCGCCCTCGCGGCGATCGACAAGGAGATGGCCGAGGTCAATGAGAAGCTGGTCGGCCTCCACGCCGAGATCGCGAAGCTCAGAGAGCAGTACAAGGACGATCCGGAATTCCAGAAGTACGAAGCCTACCTGGACGAGGGCATCGACCTGGCCCGTCTGAACGACAAGGAGATGCGGGAGCTGAGAAGCGACCTGCAGCTCATCTTCCAGGATCCGTACTCCTCCCTGAACCCGCGTATGACCGTGGGCCAGATCATCGGAGAGGGCATGGCTTCCCACGACTACATCAAGAAAAAGAGCCCTAGACTGCAGGACAAGATCGTGGAGACCATGGAGATGTGCGGTCTTGCGCCGTACTTCATCCACCGGTTCCCGCATCAGTTCTCCGGCGGCCAGAGACAGCGTATCGGCATCGCGAGAGCGCTGTCCACGGACCCGAAGTTCGTGATCTGCGACGAGGCGGTCTCCGCGCTGGACGTATCCATCCAGTCCCAGATCATCAACCTGCTGCAGGATCTGAAGGAACAGAAGAACCTGACCTACCTGTTCATCACCCACGACCTGTCCGTCGTCAAGTACATCTCCGACCGCATCGGCGTCATGTACCTGGGCAACATCGTGGAGCTGGCGGAGTCCCAGGAACTGTTCGACCACCCGACGCATCCGTACACCGAGGCGCTGCTGTCCGCGATCCCGACCACCAACGAGGAGCGGGAGATCGTCATGCTGGAGGGAGATATCCCGTCGCCGGTGAACCCGCCGAAGGGCTGCAAGTTCCACACCCGCTGCAAGTACTGCACCGAGGAGTGCACCATGATCACCCCTGAGCTGAAGGAGGTCAGACCTGGCCACTTCGCCGCCTGCCACCACCTGCTCAATCTGGAGGATTGATCGATGTTCTTTCAGAAAAGGATCGACCGCAGCTTCGACACGATGAACGAACGCAACAAGCGGTACATCGAAAAGAGAAGAGAGAAGGGCGAGATCGTCGACCCTGAGACCGGCCGCACCCCGGAGGAAGAGCGGGAGTGGGAGCTGGAACAGGCGGAGGCGAGGGCGAAGGCCTTCCACGAGGAGAACGACGAACCGGGGCTGGAGAAGGGCGACCTGCCTGCGCTCCTGCTGTCCGCGTTCCTGGTCTTCGGACCGATCCTCCTGGTGCTGGCCGGCATCCTGTCCCTGGGCTGGTGGCTCCTTCGCTGAGAAGAACGAAAATGGAATAAGTAACATGAGGCGGTATGGCTCTCGACCGTTGAGGGCTGTACCGCCTTTTGCGTCCGCCGAAATCGGCATACGGCGCCGGATTGACACGAAGAGGCGGCGTCCTTTACAATGAAAGAAAGTCAAGGAAAGGAAAGGATCTGTCATGGAATCCCTGAAAGAACTGTACCGCAGCGGCGTCGGACCGTCATCTTCCCACACCATGGGACCTGCGGCCATCGCCCGCACGATCAAAGAGAACTACCCGGAATGCGATTTCGTGGTGGACCTTTACGGGTCTTTGTCCCTCACCGGGAAGGGGCACATGACGGACGCGATCATGATCAAGCGGTTCGCGCCGCGCCCGTGCCGGGTGAACTTCCTGAACGAGAGCCTGCCGTTCCATCCGAACGGGATGATCGTGCACGTCTTCCCGGGCGGCACCCTGGAGGGCGAGAAACCGGTCCCGCAGGACGCGGCTTCTGTCGCCGACATCGAGGCTTACTCGGTGGGCGGCGGCAAGGTTTTGTTCAAGGGCGACCTCCTGCCGGAGCCGGAGGACCGGTATCCTCTGGACAGCATGACGGAGATCCTGACCTACTGCAGGGGAAAGGGCATCTCCCTCTACGATTACGTGAAGGCCTGCGACGAACCGGACATCGAGGAGTTCCTGCGGGGACGGCTGTCCGAGATGTTCGCCTGCGTGGAGGAGGGGCTCCAGCGGGAGGGCCGGATCCAGGGCGCGCTCAGGCTGAAGCGGGTCGCCGGCGACGTCTACCAGCAGGCGCTGAACACCCACAACCCGATGGAGAGGGACCGGATCTTCCTATCGAGCTACGCCTATGCGGTCGCGGAGCAGAATGCGGACGGGGGAGAGATCGTCTCCGCGCCGACCTGCGGCGCCAGCGGCGTCGTCCCGGCGGTGCTGTATTACGCGAACAAGCAGCTGGGCATCGATGAGGAAGCCCTGGTCCGGGCTTTGGCCATCGGCGGCCTCTTCGGCAACATCGTGAAGACCAGAGCCACGATCTCCGGGGCGGACGGTGGCTGCCAGGCCGAGGTGGGCACCGCCTGCGCGATGGCCTCTGCGGCCATGGCCTATCTCCTTGAGCTGAACAATGACCTGATCGCCTACGCGGCGGAGATGGGCCTGGAGCACAACCTGGGCCTGACCTGCGACCCGGTAGGCGGCTACGTGCAGATCCCGTGCATCGAGCGCAACGCCTATGCGGCGCTCCGGGCGGTGGATTCCGCGATCCTGGCCAAGCAGCTGGGGTACCTCAGGCGCAACAAAGTCTCCTTCGACACGGTGGTGGATGTCATGCGGGAGACCGGCAAGGACCTGAATGCCGCCTACAAGGAGACCTCTCTTGGAGGTCTCGCGAAGGGATACCGGTTCGAGGAGGAGCAGTAAAACAGCTGCGCCGGCCTTTCACCGTAAAGATTCCTTCATAATTCCGTAAAGGCTTATTAAGAATGCTGTGCGAAGATCCGTCATTTTTCCCTGTTAGACTGGAGACAGTAAGGGAGGGAATAGAGATGACGGATCTGTTTGTTTTTGGCCTGACGATGCTCCTTAAGATCACCGCACTCTGGTTTTTGGTCACCGCGCTGCTGTTTTGGAAGAGGCCGCCGGTCTATCCGCGCAGGAATCCGCGCACCCGGTTCGCCTGCCTGATCCCGGCGAGGAACGAGGAGGCCGTGATCGGCGAGCTGGTGGGCTGCCTCAAGGCGCAGGACTATCCGCCGGAGCTCTTTGACGTCTACGTGGTGCCGAACAACTGCACGGACGATACGGCGGGGGCAGCCTTAAGGGCAGGGGCGAAGGTGCTGACCTGCGACCAGCCGGTGCGCTACAAAGGGGACGCGCTTCGGCAGTCCCTGGGCAAGCTGATGAACGAGGGGTACGACGCCTTCTGCGTCTTCGATGCGGACAATCTGGTGAAGCCGGACTATCTCTCCCATATGAACGACGCCTTCTGCGCCGGCGCCCGGCTTGCGAAGGCAAGGCTCACCACCCGGAACACCTTCGATTCCTGGGTGGCGGGCTGCTACACCCTGTATTTCGCGATCTTCGACCGGTTCTTCAACCGCTCCCGGGCGCAGATGGGCCTCTCCGCCAAGCTGGTGGGCACGGGCTTCGCGGTAC
>CADCOV010000037.1 GCA_902803185.1 uncultured Eubacteriales bacterium | reverse complement strand
TTTATTTTTCAGCGCTATTGACAATCCGAAAGCATCATATATATAATCTATTTGGTCGGTTTAGGAATACTAAACAATTTGTTTAGAATAACTTGCCGGGAGGGCAGGAAGAATGTCGACTAACATCGGAGAAAAAATCAAGCAGCTCAGGATCATGAACGGGCTGACCCAGGAGGAGCTGGCGGACCGCGCGGAGCTGTCCAAGGGCTTCATCTCCCAGCTGGAGCGGGATCTGACGAGCCCGTCGATCTCCACGCTGGAGGACCTGCTGCAGTGCCTGGGCGTCACCGTCGCCGAGTTCTTTGCGGAGACGGAGGCCGAGGAGCAGATCGTCTTCGGCGAAGAGGATTTTTTTGAGAAGACGGACGAGGCGGAGGGGAGCACCGTGGAGTGGATCATCCCGAACGCCCAGAAGAACGAGATGGAGCCGATCCGCGTGACGCTGTGCGCCGGCGGCAGCACCTATCCGGACACCCCGCACGAAGGGGAGGAGTTCGGCTACGTGCTGAAGGGTGAGATCACCATCCACATCGGGAAGAAGCAATACAGGGCCAGGCGGGGCGAGTCGTTCTACTACACCGCCGACAAGACCCATTACTTATCGTCAGCGAAAGGCGCGACCGTCCTTTGGGTCAGCACGCCGCCGAGTTTTTAGGAGGAAGCAGCATGGCATCTTTGATCGAACTCCGAGGGATCTCCAAGTCCTTCGACGAGACCGTCGTCCTCGACGACTTCAACCTCAAGGTCGAGGAGAACGAATTCATCACCCTGCTGGGGCCTTCCGGCTGCGGCAAGACCACGACGCTCAGGATCGTGGGCGGTTTTGAGACCCCGGACAAGGGGCAGGTGTTCTTCGAGGGGAAGGACATCACCAACGTGCCGCCGAACCGCCGCCACATCAACACCGTGTTCCAGAAGTACGCGCTGTTCCCGCACATGAACGTGGAGCAGAACGTGGCCTTCGGCCTCAAGATCAGCGGCAAGACGGACCAGTACATCAAAGACAAGGTCCGCTACGGCCTCAAGCTCGTGAACCTGGAGGGGTACGAGAAGCGGAAGATCGACCAGCTGTCCGGCGGACAGCAGCAGCGGATCGCCATGGCCCGGGCCATCGTGAACGAGCCGAAGGTCCTCCTGCTGGACGAGCCGCTTGGCGCTTTGGACCTCAAGCTCAGGCAGGAGATGCAGTACGAGCTGATCCGCCTGAAGAAGGAGCTCGGCATCACCTTCCTCTACGTCACCCACGACCAGGAGGAGGCCCTCACCATGAGCGACAAGGTGGTCGTCATGAACGGCGGCATCATCCAGCAGATGGGCACGCCGGAGGAGATCTACAACGAGCCGGAGAACGCCTTCGTCGCGGACTTCATCGGCGACTCCAACATCGTGGACTCCCTGATGCTGGAGGACCGGCTGGTCAAGATCGGCGACGTGGTCTTCTACTGCGTGGACGAGGGCTTCGGCCGCAACAAGCCGGTGGACGTCATGATCCGGCCGGAGGATATTTTGATCAAAAAGCCGGGAGAGGGCAGGGTCGACGGCGTCGTCATCCACAACATCTTCATCGGCGTCTACTATGAGATGGAGATCGAGGCCGGCGGCCTGACCTGGCTGGCCCAGAACACCACCAGCTACCCGGTGGGGACGAAGGTCAGCATCGACGTCGATCCGTTCAACATCCAGATCATGCATAAGCCGAAGAACAAGGAAGAGGAGGCGATCGAGATCGATGTATAGAAAAGTCTTCTCCTCGCCGTTCCTCCTGTGGATCCTCGGCGGCACCCTGATCCCGCTGGGGGTCATCGCCTACTACGGCCTCACGGACCGCAGCGGCGTCTTCACCTGGGGGAACGTGGCCGCAATCTTCGGCGCGGAGCACGCCAAGGCGCTCTGGCTGGCGCTGCTGCTGGCTTTCCTCAGCACGGCGATCTGCCTGCTCCTGGCGCTGCCGCTGTCCATGATCCTGCGGAACGCCGCCTGGGGCCGGAAGGGGTTCATGATCTTCATCTTCATCCTGCCGATGTGGATGAACTTCCTGCTCCGCACCATGGCCTGGCAGGTCCTGCTGGAGAGGGGCGGCCTGATCAACGACATCCTGACCCTGCTGCACCTGCCGGAGCTTCAGATCATCAACACGCCGGCGGCCATCGTGCTGGGCATGGTCTACGACTACCTGCCGTTCATGGTGCTCCCGGTCTACAACGCGATGTCCAGGATCGGCAACGACCTGATCGAGGCGGCCTACGACCTGGGCGCCACCAAAACGAAGGTCTTCACCAGCGTGATCCTGCCGCTGTCCGTGCCGGGCATCGCCAGCGGCATCACCATGGTGTTCGTGCCGTCCCTGACCACCTTCGCCATCTCCAACATGCTGGGCGGCGGCAAGATCAACCTGATCGGCAACATCATCGAGCAGGAATTCACCACCGTCGGCAACTGGCACCTGGGCTCCGGGCTCTCCCTCGTCATGATGATCTTCATCGTGATCAGCATGGCCCTGCTGTCCAGGCTGGATAAGAACGGAGAGGGGGTCCTGATATGAAGAAATTCTTCAGCGGCCTCTACATCGCTTTGATCCTGCTGTTCCTGTATCTGCCGATCGGAACGCTGATCG
>CADCOV010000036.1 GCA_902803185.1 uncultured Eubacteriales bacterium | reverse complement strand
CTCCACAGCTCCCCTTACGCGGGGCTGGACCCGACCACCGAATACGAGGACAAATTCACCGCGGCCGGGAAGACGATAAACTACGTGGAACTGGTGAGAGAATAGCAAAAAACCGCTTGATTTCCGGCATTCGCCGTGATATACTATCAAAGCTGTGTTAAAAGCAGTAATACTATGCACGGATACACCGAGCAGGAAAGAGGGAAAAGCATGAAGGAAGGAATCCATCCAAACTATGTGGAATGTAAAGTAACTTGCGCATGCGGTAACACATTTATGACCAGATCCATCAAGCCGGAATTGAGACTTGATGTCTGCTCTGCGTGCCATCCGTTCTTTACAGGTCAGCAGAAGTTCATCAACCGCGGCGGACGCGTTGAGAAGTTCAAGAGCAAGTACGGCCTCGAGTAATCGACCACACAGGACCCGGCAACAGCCGGGTCTTTTTCTATGCCGGAACGGTGCCCCGGCGGGGGCTTTTTCAATTGAAAATCTCCCCTTTTTTATCCCCGCCCGTTGTGGTACAATATATGATTGAAAAAATATGCAGTGAAGGACAGAAAAGGGAAAGATAACCATGTTTGATAAACTCGACTTTATTCTTGAGAAATACCACGAGATGTCGCTGAAGGTCTCGGACGCGGCGGTGATCGCCGACCAGCCGACCTGGCAGAAGTACATCAAAGAGATGGGCGAGATGGAGCCGATCGTCAAGAAGTACGAGGAGTACAAGAAGGCGAAGGACGCCCTGGCGGACGCCAAGGAGATCCTGGAGAACGAGTCCGACGAGGAGCTCAGAGACCTGGCCAAGATGGAGGTCTCCGACGCCGAGGACCAGATCGAGAGCCTGACGGCGGAGCTGAAGGTTTTGCTCCTCCCGAAGGACCCTAACGATGAGAAGAACGTCATCCTTGAGGTCAGGGCCGGCACCGGCGGCGAGGAGGCTGCTTTGTTCGGCGGAGACCTGCTCAGGATGTACATGAGATATGCGGAGCGCCACCGCTGGAAGATCGAGCTGATGGACAGCAACGACACCGGCATGGGCGGCGTCAAGGAAGCCTCCGTGCTGATCAAGGGCAAGGGCGCCTATTCCCGCCTCAAGTACGAGAGCGGTGTCCACCGGGTCCAGAGAGTCCCGGAGACCGAGTCCAGCGGCCGCATCCACACCTCTGCCGCCACCGTCGCGGTGCTGCCGGAGGTGGATGACGTGGAGGTCGACCTGGATCCGAACGATGTCCGCGTGGACGTCTACCGGGCTTCCGGCAACGGCGGCCAGTGCGTTAACACCACCGACTCCGCAGTGCGTCTGACCCACATCCCGACGGGCCTGGTGGTCACCTGCCAGGACGAGAAGTCCCAGATCAAAAACAAAGAAAAGGCCTTCAAGGTCCTGCGTTCCCGCCTCTACGACCTGATGCTCCAGAAGCAGCAGAGCGAGATCTCCGCGGAGAGAAAGAGCCAGATCGGCAGCGGCGACCGTTCGGAGCGCATCCGGACCTACAACTTCCCGCAGGGACGCTGCACCGATCACCGCATCGGTCTGACCCTGTACAAGCTGGACGCGATCCTGGACGGCGACATCGACGAGATCATCGACGCCCTGATCACCCACGACCAGGCCGAGAAGATGAAGGCGTTCTAAATGCAGACCTTACTGCTGGATATCACGGAAGAGAATATCGCGCGGGCGGCTTCGATCCTCCGGGCGGGGGGCCTGGTGGCCTTTCCGACGGAGACGGTCTACGGCCTGGGCGCGGACGCCCTGAACGCCGACGCGGTGGGCAGGGTCTACGCCGCCAAGGGACGGCCGTCGGACAACCCGATGATCGTCCACATCGCGGATCCCGAGGATCTCGCCAAGCTGACGCCAAAGGTCACGGAGGAGATGCGGACGCTGGCTGCGGCCTTCTGGCCGGGCCCGATGACCATGATCGTTCCCCGGGTGCCGGAGGTGCCGGATACCACCACCGGCGGTCTTTCGACGGTGGGCGTGAGGCTCCCGTCCGATGAGACGGCCAGGGCTTTGATCCGGGCGGCGGGGTGTCCCGTTGCGGCGCCGAGCGCCAACCTTTCTGGACGGCCGAGCCCGACCACCGCGGCCCATGTGGTCCACGACCTTGATGGCCGGGTGGACGCGATCCTGATGGGGGGAGACTGCGACTTTGGCATCGAGTCCTCGGTCATCGACATGACGGGGGAGATCCCGACGGTCCTGCGGCCGGGGGTCATCACCCGGGAGATGTTCGCGAAGGCCCTGGGGGCGGAGGTCCTGCTGGACCCGAGCCTCAACCGGCGGCCGGCGAGGATCCTGGACCCGGCGAAGGGCGCCCAGGAGGACCCGGACTTCAAGCCGAAGTCTCCGGGCATGAAATACAAGCACTACGCCCCGAAGGCGGCGATGACCGTCTACGAGGGTGCGCCGGAGGCGGTCCGGACTGCCATGGAGGCGGAGGCTGCGCGCCTCAGAGCCCTCGGACAGAGGGTCGTCGTCCTGGACTTCCTGGCGGAGAGCGCCACGGCGGAGGAGGGCGAGCTCACCGCCGCCCACGACCTGTTCGCGGCCCTGAGAGCGGCGGACGAGGAAGGCGCGGACGCGATCCTGGCGGCAGCTTTGCCGGAGGAGGGCGTCGGATTTTCGGTGATGAACCGGATGCTGAAGTCAGCCGGTTATCATATAGAACACGTATAGAGAGATGAAGGAGGCAATCATGATCATCGCAATGGCCGCCGATCACGGCGGGTATGAGCTGAAGAACGCCATCCGGGATCACCTGACCGCCAAGGGCTATCAGGTGGCTGACCTGGGCACCAACAGCGGGGAATCGGTGGATTATCCGGAGTACGGATACGCCTGCGGCAAGGCGGTCGCCGACGGCAGGGCCGCGCTGGGCATCGTCTGCTGCGGCAGCGGCATCGGGATCTCCATGGCGGCGAACAAGGTGCCGGGCGTCCGGTGCGCGCTGGTGAACTCCCTGGAGCTGGCGAAGCTCGCCAAACAGCACAACAACGCGAACATGCTCGCCTTTGGCGGCCGCTTCACCGCGCCGGAGGACGCCATCGCCATGGTGGACGCCTGGCTGGAGGAGGAGTGGCTGGGAACGACCCAGGAGCGCCACGCCCGCAGGGTCGCGCAGCTCAACGAGCTGGGAAAATAGAGCCCGCAAGGAGGGCAGGCGGCCGGGCGAAGGAGCCGGAACGCCGCAAAACAACGCAAAAGATCATAATTAGGAGGTTTGTTATGGGAAAGGTTTATGTTTTTGATCATCCGCTGATCCAGCACAAAGTCGCTTTGATGAGACGCAAGGAGACCAGCGTCAAGGATTTCCGCGCGCTGGCCAAGGAGATCGCCATGCTGATGGGCTTTGAGGCCACCAGGGATCTGCCGCTGGAGGAGGTCGAGATCGAGACGCCGATCTGCAAGACCAAGGTCAACATGCTGAAGGGCGAGGACATCGCCATCGTCCCGATCCTGAGAGCGGGCCTGGGCTTTGTCGACGGCATGTTGGAGCTGGTGCCGAACGCCAAGGTCGGCCACGTGGGACTCTACAGAGATCCGGAGACCCACCAGCCGGTGGAGTATTACTGCAAGCTTCCTTACGATATCGAGCACAGACGCATCTTCGTCCTGGATCCGATGCTCGCGACCGGCGGCAGCGCCGTGGCGGCCATCGACTTCATCAAGAAGAGAGGCGGCAGGGACATCACCTTCATGTGCCTGATCGCGGCGCCGGAGGGCATCGCGGTCCTGCAGGAGGCCCATCCGGACGTGGACATCTACATCGCCGCGAAGGATGAGCACCTCAATGAGAACGCTTACATCGTGCCGGGTCTCGGCGACGCCGGCGACAGACTTTACGGCACGAAATAAACCGTCAGCAAACAGACCGGGCGCCGGCTTTGCAATGACAGATGAACGAGGCCGGGCACCAGCCATCAGGAGTACATATCAATGAAACAGTTAATCCCAGACAACGTAAGCAAATTCGACAACGTCTATGACGTCCTGAAGGAGAGGGGCTTCATCGAGCAGTCCACCGACGAGGAGGCGGTCCGCGACCTTCTGAAGAACGAGAAGGTCAAGTTCTACATCGGCTTTGACCCGACCGCCGACTGCCTGCACGTGGGACACTTCATGCAGGTCATCATCATGATGTACATGCAGAAGTTCGGCCACACCCCGGTGGTCCTCATCGGCGGCGGCACCGGCATGGTGGGCGACCCTTCCGGCCGTACCGACATGCGCAAGCTCATGGACGTGGAGACCGTGGATTACAACTGCGCCCAGTTCAAGAAGCTCTTCGACAAGTTCATCGACTTCGATGACGAGTGGCAGTACGTGGGCAACGGCGGCGTCTACCAGCCGGGCCACGAGACCAAGACCCCGGAGCCGGGCAAAGCGGTCAGCGTCAACAACGGCGCCTGGATCCGCCCTCTGAACTTCCTGGAGTTCGTCCGGGAGATCGGCTCCCAGTTCAACGTCAACACCATGCTCCGCTCCGAGGCCTTCAAGCAGAGAATGGCCAGAGAGTCGGGCCTGACCTTCTTCGAGTTCAGCTACATGCTGATGCAGAGTTATGACTTCTACGTCATGGCCAGAGACTTCGACGTCAAGATCGAGTTCGGCGGCGACGACCAGTGGTCCAACATCATCGGCGGCGTCGACCTGACCAGAAAGCTCCTGCGCAAGGACGTCTACGGCATGACCTTCAGCCTTTTGACCACCAGCGAGGGCAAGAAGATGGGCAAGACCCAGAAGGGCGCCCTGTGGCTGGATCCGAACCGCACCTCCCCGTACGACTTCTTCCAGTACTGGAGAAACGTGGCGGACGCGGACGTCAACAAATGCCTGCGCATGCTGACTTTCCTCCCGATGGAGGAGGTGGAGCGGCTGTCCTCCCTGGAAGGCGCGGAGATCAACAAGGCCAAGGAGATCCTGGCCTTCGAGGTCACCAAGCTGGTCCACGGCGAAGAGGAAGCGCAGAAGGCCCTGGAAGCGGCCCGTTCCGCCTTCGGCGGCGGCGCTGCCTCCGAGAACATCCCGACCGTCGCAATGGCGGCTGCGGAGTTCGAGGGCGAGGGCAAGGGCCTGGTCACTTTGATCAAGGAGCTGGGCCTGGCGCCGAGCAACGGCGAAGCCCGCCGGAACATCGAGCAGGGCGGCGTCGCGGTGAACGGTGAGAAGATCACCGACGCCAGATTCGCCGTCACCGCGGATCAGTTCAAGGACGGCGTCCTCCTGATCCAGAAGGGCAAGAAGAAGTTCATGAAGGTCACCCTGAACTAGGGACGGCCGGGACTGACTGAGACGAGACACTTATGACCAGAGACCGGGAAGGCGCAGGTCCTTCCCGTGTCCCTCTTTTTTCAACCTGCGAAAAGGAGAAACGATGAACAAAGCCAAGTATGAGGGCGTGCCGCATCCGGTAAGAGAGACGAACGATCTCAAGGATATCGTCACCTACAGCTGTGAGCATTTCGCCGATACGGCGGCCTACCTGCAGAAGGACAGGCCGGGCGGCACCTTCCAGCCGATCACCTACAGACAGGTCAAGGAAGATCTGGATGCGTTCGGCACGAAACTGATCGATATGGGCCTGAAGGGGAAGAAGATCGCCGTGATCGGCGAGACCAGCTACCTTTGGTTCCTCACCTATATGACCGTGGTCTGCGGCGTGGGCGTCATCGTTCCTTTAGATAAGAACCTGCCGAAGGAGGAGGTCAAGAACCTGATCCGCCGGTCCGGCGCAGACGCCCTGGTCTATTCCGCCCATTCCGAGAAGTCGATCAGGGAGCTCTTCGACGAACCGTACGAGCTCAAGTACTTCATCTCCATGGCGGAGGAGGCCCACACAGAGAAGGTCCTGTCCCTGACCGCTCTGGTCGGCGAGGGCAAGGGGCTCCTGAAGCGCGGCATGAGGGACTACGTGGACGCGGTGATCGATCCGGACCAGATGGCGACGCTGATCTACACCTCCGGCACCACCGGGCAGGCCAAGGGCGTCATGCTGAGCCACCGGAACATCGCGAAGAACTGCCAGTACATGTCTGAGCGCATGCACCTGGGAGAGGGCTGGGTGGTCCTGTCGATCCTCCCGACCCACCACACCTTCGAGAACACCTGCGTGGACTGGACCACCTTCTACCAGGGCAAGACTCTGGCCATCTGCGAGGGCATCAAGTACATCACCAAGAACATGAACGAGGTCCACGCCAACTGCCTGGTCGCCGTGCCGCTGGTCTTTGAGAAGATCTACAAGGGCATGATGAAGCAGGCGGACGCCCGGGGACAGGGAGAGAAGCTCAGGAACGCCATCGCCCTCTCCCACCGGATGAAGCTGTACAACAACCCGGCCCTGATGAAGCGGATGTTCAAGACCATCCACGACGCGCTGGGCGGGAACATGAAGCAGTTCATCGCCGGCGGCGCGGCCATCGACCCGAAGGTCATCGAGGATTTCGAGGCCATGGGCATCCCGATGATGCAGGGCTACGGCATGACCGAGTGCGCCCCGATCATCGCGGTGAACCAGGACAACTGCAGCGTCGCGAAGTCCGTCGGCAGGCCGATGAACGGCACCGAGGTCAAGATCGTCGATCCGGACGGCGACGGCATGGGCGAGATCGCCTGCAAGAGCCCGTCCGTCATGCTGGGCTACTACCAGGATGAGGCGGCCACGGCGGCGGTCATCCGGGACGGCTGGCTCTACACCGGCGACCTGGGCTACATGGACGAGAAGGGCTACCTCTACATCACCGGCCGCAAGAAGACGGTCATCGTCACCAAGGGCGGCAAGAACATCTTCCCGGAGGAGCTGGAGGAGGTGCTCAAGCAGAACGAGCTGGTGAAGGAGTGCCTGGTCCACGGCATCACCGACAAGAAGATCGGCAACGTCATCATCGCGGCGGACATCCAGCCGAACTACGCGCTCCTGAAGGAGCAGAAGGGCGAGATGAGCGACAACGAAGTCTACCACTTCTACAAGGACCTGGTGGATGAGGTCAACCGGGGCCTGCCGGCCTACAAGGCCATGAAGCGGGTCAACATCCGCAAGACCGACTTCGCCATGACCACGACGGGCAAGATCAAGAGATACGGCAACTTCGTGGAAGGCGAGGAGAACGAGGGCAGCGTCGACTACGTGGAGATCAAAGCAGCGGAACGGAAGCGGGCCGAGCAGCTGATCGCGGACATCGCGAACAGCGACGACAGGCTCCTGCGCTACCGCACCGGCCGGCCGATCACCGACGTCAGGCAGATGTTCAACTCCAGCGTCGAGCTGTGGGGCGACCGTCCGCTGTTCCATCAGAAGTTCAAGAAGGGCGGGGAGTTCTCCGTCATCACCTATAAGGAAGCCCAGGCGAACGTCAACGGCCTCGGCACCGCTTTGATCAACCACGGCCTGGGCGGCAAGCGCATCGCCATCATCGGCGACACCTGCAGCCAGTGGGAGACCACCTACCTGGCGGTCATCGGCGGCGTCGGCATGGTGGTGCCGCTCGACAAGGAGCTGGCCAGCAGGGAACTCAAGTACCTGATCAACGACGCGGAGGTCTCCGCCGTCGTCTACACCAAGAAGTTCGACAGCATCTTCCGCCAGATGGTGGAGGACGGCGACACGCCGCTCCAGATGCTGATCAATATGAACGCGGAAGAGCACACCGAGGACGTCTTCTCCTGGAGCAAGCTGATCCAGGAGGGCAAGGACCAGCTGGCCCAGGGCGACCGCCAGTATCTGGACGCGGAGATCATCGGCGGGGATCCGGCTGTGATCCTCTACACCTCCGGCACCACCGGCATGGCCAAGGGCGTCATGCTCTCCAACACCAACCTGGCGGAGGACCTGATGATGGCGCCGACCATCCTCAACGTGGGCCCGGAGGACATCTTCTTCTCCGTGCTCCCGGTCCACCACACCTACGAGTGCACCTGCGCCTTCCTGATGCCGATCTACAAGGGCGCTTCCATCGCCTTCTGCGAGGGCCTCAAGTACATCACCAAGAACCTGCAGGAGGTCAAGCCGACCATGCTGCTGGGCGTCCCGGTCCTGATCGAGACCCTGTACAAGAGGATCTGGAAGGGCGTCAGGGAGAAGGGCAAGGAGAAGACCCTCCGCCGCATGCTGGCCCTCAACAAGCGCACCAAGAAGATCAAGCTCGACCTCTCGCCGATCTTCTCTAAGGACATCAAAGAAGTCTTCGGCGGCAACATGAGGGTTTTGATCAGCGGCGGTGCGGCCATCAACCCGGAGATCCTCCAGTTCTTCAACGACATCGGCATCATCTGCGTCCAGGGCTACGGCCTGACCGAGTGCTCGCCGATGGCGGCGCTGAACCCGGACGTGGAAGCGGACATGCGCCACACCTCCGTCGGCCACCTGCTGCCGGGCATGGGCGTCAAGATCGTCGACAAGGACGAGAACGGCGTGGGCGAGATCTGCTTCTCCGGTGGCAACGTCATGCTGGGCTACTACAAGAACCCGGAGGCCACCGCGGAGGTCCTGAAGGACGGCTGGTTCCACACCGGCGACCTGGGCTATGTGGATGAGGACGACTACATCTACATCACCGGCCGCAAGAAGAACGTCATCATCACGGACAACGGCAAAAACGTCTTCCCGGAGGAGCTGGAGTACGAGCTCTCCCAGATCCCGTACATCGCGGAATCCATGGTCTGGGGCGCGGAGGGCGACGGCGTGAACAGCACCACCATCGCGGCGACGGTGCTCCTGGACCAGGACGAGATCAAAGAGACCCTGGGCGAGGACTATACCCCGGAGCAGGCGGAGAAGCTGGTGAACGACGCCATCGACGAACTGAATGAACGGATGCCGCTGTTCAAGAAGATCAAGCGGGTCGTCATCCGTGAGAAGGAGTTCGAGAAGAACACCGCGAAGAAGATCAAGCGCTTCGTGGAGGAAAACAAAGAGAAATAACGGGGTAGGGACAGCCCCTGAATGGACGAAAGGACTGCGAGTCATGTACGGAAAATACGGTGAGGAACGGTTTCCTCAGCTGATCATCGACGAGGAGGCGCTCCGGCAGAACGTCCGCTATTTCGCGGACCTCTGCGGGGCGAAGGGGATCGACCTGGCGGGCGTCGTCAAAGGCGCCAGCGGGCTCCCGGCCACCATCCGCGCATTTGCGGACGGCGGCGCGGCGCAGATCGCCAGCTCCCGGCTGGAGCAGCTTCAGAACGTGAAGAAGCTGGGCATCGATAAGCCGACCATG
>CADCOV010000035.1 GCA_902803185.1 uncultured Eubacteriales bacterium | reverse complement strand
TGCGATCAGGAGCGCCACGATGGCGATGCCGCAGTTGCGGAAGTAGACCTCCGGCAGGATCCGGATGATCGCGTCGTCGTCCCAGTCGAAGATCCAGTTGGTCTTGCCCGGGAACAGCACGGAGTGGAAGATCACGAAGAAGCGGTCGAAGCCTGTGGCCGCGAAGGCCGCGATGGCCACGAACACCGCCATGAGGGCGACCCCGCCCCAGAAGGCAGGCCCCTTTCCCCGGAAGTGCGCCGGCCGGACCGGCAGCAGCTTCATGACCAGGATGTAGGCCAGGAGCAGGACGTCCGTCGCCAGCATGATCCCGTGGTCCAGGCTGAACAGGAACTTGCAGTCGTCGAAGTGGGCTTTGCCGGCCTCGGACCAGTGGAGGACGCCGGTGCGGAACTCGCCGTTGTAGCCCAGGCAGTAGTCCAGCATCTCTCCGTAGGCCTGCTTCGCCTCGTCCACCGTGATCCCCGCCCGCTCGTCCAGGGCCAGGGCGCTGATGTGGGCGTAGTAGAACGGCCTGCAGATGATGACCAGCCGGATCGCCGTGCTGAGGATGAACAGCATGATCACGACGATCAGGGCGATGGCGAGCAGGCGGCTCGGTTTTTGTTCCTCTTTGGTTTTGATCTCGGGGATCTTCATCGTTGGTCTCCTTTTTCTGTCTCAATGATCTGTCTCGCGACTTTGATGCCGTCCACCGCCGCAGAGGTGATGCCGCCGGCGTACCCCGGTCCCTCGCCGCATGGGTAGAGCCCCGGGATCGAGCTCATCAGGTCCTCGCCCCGGAGGATCGTCACCGGGGAGGAAGAACGGGTCTCCACGCCGGTCAGGATCGCGTCCGGATCGCCGTAGCCCTTGATCTTCCGGTCAAAATACGGGATCGCCTCCCGGAGGGTCTCCGCCACGAAGCCCGGCAGGATCCCGCCGAGGTCGGTGAGGGTATAGCCCGGCAGGTAGGTCGGCTTCACCCGGCCGATCCGCTCGGAGGGCCGCCCCGCCAGGAAATCCTCGGACCTCTGCACCGGCGCGAAGCCGTTCCCGCCGCCCAGCCGGAAGGCCGCCTGCTCCAGGTCGTCCTGGAACCGCATCCCCGCCAAAGGGTCCTCCTCCGGCGCGCCCGGAAAGTCCTCGCTGTTCACGTTCACCAGGAGCGCCGCGTTGGCGTTCTCCCCGTCCCGGGCGAACCGGGACATGCCGTTGGTCACGATGCGGCCCGGCTCACTGGCGGAGGCGATGACCTCGCCGCCCGGGCACATGCAGAAGGAGTAGCAGCTGCGCTCCTTCCCGTGGTAGACCAGCTTGTATTCCGCCGGCGGCAGCCGGAGCGTCGTCTCGGTGCCGTACTGGGCCTCGTCGATGGTCCGCTGCAGGTGCTCCATCCGCACGCCCACCGAGAAGCTCTTGCGCCGCATCGCGGCTCCCTTCTCCAGCAGCATGCCGAAGGTGTCCCGGGCGCTGTGGCCGATGGCGAGGACCACCGCGTCCGTATCGAAACAAAGCCCTTCGCCGTCCTTGCCCTCGCAGCGCACCCGGATCGGCGCCGCCGCGTCCCCGGTCTCCTCGAACCCGACGAACTTCGTGTCGAAGAAGTATCGGCCGCCCAGGGATTCGATGTGGGCCCGCATGTTCTTCAGGATCGTGACCAGGTTGTCCGTCCCGATGTGGGGATGGGCCAGGTAGGTGATCTCCTCCGGGGCGCCGAAACGGCAGAAGGCCTCCAGCACGCCCTTGATGTACGGGGATTTGATCCCGGTGGTGAGCTTGCCGTCGGAGAAGGTCCCGGCGCCGCCCTCGCCGAACTGGACGTTGCAGCGGGTGTTGATCTTGGCGCGGGTGCGGTACTCGTCCACGATGGACTGCCGCTCCTCCACCCGGGCGCCCTGCTCGATCAAAACCGGCCGGTACCCGTATTCCGCCAAAGTCAGGGCGCAGAAGAGCCCGGCCGGGCCCGCGCCCACGATGACGACCGGCGGCGCATCCTTTGCCCTGCGGCAGTCGAACCGCTCCGCCTCCCGGACCGCGACCCGCTTGAGCTTCGGATACTTCGCCTCGTCCGCCACCGCCACGTCCAGGGCGTAGACGTAGTGGACGTCCCCCTTGTCCCGGGCGTCGATGGACTTCTTGACGATGCGGGCCGCCGTCACGTCCTTGGGCCGGATCCGCGCCTTGCGGAGGGCCCGGCGGATGACCTCCCCGCCGTCCAGGTCCTGATATATTTTGATGTTGTCCAAACGGATCATGCAGTGCTCCCTGAAGAACTCTGTCCGCCGCATAGAAATGACGGTTTCGGGAAGAAGACTCACACAAAGACTCTAACTTCCATTCACGTTCCCATCACATTCGGCCCCTATACTAAAGATGTCGAAAGACAACAGGGCAAGCAGACAAGAATTTCTTCATAATCGTTCTTTCTTAATAATAACATCGCGCAAAAAACCTCGCCGGGCGGCGGGGTTTTTTGCTTTTTATTTTCACTCGGCCCGGTCGATGAAGGCCTTGATGTCGCCGATCCAGGCCGGCTCCTTCAGGAGCTCCCCGAGGATCGCGAAATAGCAGGCCATGCCCCGGTCGCTGTTCGTGAAGATCGTGACGCCGCTGTTGTCCGAGGTGTCCCAGACCGAGAAGTTCTTGAAGCCCCGGTTGTCCCCCCAGTGCCACAGGAGCTCCGGCGCCCGCTTCGGGATCCCCCAGCCCAGGCCCCAGCCCACGCCTTCGCCGGCGTCGTTTTGGATCTTCTTCATCTCATCAAAGGCCTGCGCGGACAGGCCGCCCCGCTCCTTCATCATGTGCCTGAGGAACCGGGCGTAGAGCACGGCGTTGGCGTAGAGGGACCAGGCCGCGTTCGGCTCCGGAGAGAGGTCTTTGTTGTCCACTGAGGTGCGGCGCTTGCGGACGCTGCCGTCCACGGCGAAGCCCACCGACATCCGCTCCCCGATGGCCGGGGTCCAGATCACCTCGGTGTCCATCTGCCACGGCCGGAAGAACTCCTCCCGGCAGATCTCCGGCAGGCCCTTCCCCAGCTTCTCCTCGATCAGGTGCTGCAGCAGGTAGTAGCCCTCGCCGGAGTAGGAGTAGCTCGTGCCCGGATCGAAGAAGAAGGGCAGCGGCTGCGCCTCCCAGTTCGGCAGGCCCGTGGCGTGGCAGAGCGCCTGCCGCGGCGTGATCTCATGGATCCGCGGGTCGTCGGACCAGACCGGCGCCCCCTGCTCCGTCATCGGCGCGTCCAGATCCAGGATCCCCCGGTCCACGAGCCGCATGGCCAGCACGGCGAACAAAGACTTGGTCAGCGACGCTGCCTCGAACAGGGTGTCCTCCGTCATCGGCGTCCCGGCGTCGTCCCTCACGCCCACCGCGCAGCTCTCCGTGATCCTGCCGTCCCTGATGACCGCGGCGGTGAGGCCCGGCACCTCGTATTCCCGGCTCTTCTCCTCCGCCAATATCTTCAAATCAAAGTTTTTGATCTTCATGTCCTGCTCCTTCCGCGCCGTCTCTGCAGCCATTTTCCCTATTATACCATCCCTGTCCCGTCCGCACCTCCATGAGATGGAAATTTTCGCGATTTCCTTGAATGCCGTTCCCAAAGTGCTATCATAGCGTTAGAGCTATTGGATCTCGGAAAGAAGGGATATTTATGAAGAAAACATTCCGCAAGCTCCTGGTTTTGCTCCTGGCGGCTGCCATGACCGCCGGACTCGCCGGCTGCGGCGCCAAGTGCCCGATCGACCTCAGCACCTATGAGTACGTGGACCCGAGCGAACACACCTGCTACCCGACCAGCTACACCATGGAGCTGACCCTGGACGTGCCGTCGAAGACCGTCTCCGGCAACGCCCTCATCAACATACAGAACCTGAGCGATGACACGCTGGACAAGCTCTGCCTCCGGTTCTGGCCGGCCTCCATCTACCCGGCCGCGGCCAAGATGGGCGCCTCCGCCGTGGAGAAGATCACAGACCAGGACGGCAAAGCTTTGACCTTCACCGAGGAGGACGGCGGCTCCATCCTCTGGGTGGACATCTCCGGCCATCCTCTGGCCCCGGGAGAATCCGGCGCCATCGACTGCACCTTCAAGACCAAGATCCCGGACAAGATGGACCGCTGCGGCTTCCACATCGACGGGGATCTGACCACCTTCCAGCTGTCCTACTTCTATCCGATGCTGTCCATGTACCAGGACGGCGAGTGGGACACCCACCCGTACATCTACGGCGACCCGACCTACAACCCGGTCACCGCCTTCTACGTCACCTTCACGGCGCCGGAGGAGTACACCGTGGTGGCCAGCGGCCAGGAGGAGACCCATAATGGCATCACCTCCATCTACGGCGGCGACATGCGGGAGATGGCCATCGTGGCCTGCAACAAGATGAAGGTCATCTCCGAGGAAGTGGACGGCGTCACCGTCAACCACTACGGCTTCGACGTGGGCGGCAAGGACCAGTACGAGGCCACTTCCCTGGCCTCCGGCGTGGACTGCGTCAAGCTCTACACCGAGACCTTCGGCCCTTACCCGTACGACGAGCTGGACCTGGTGGAGGCCTTCAACGACGGCGGCATGGAGTACCCGGGCCTGCTGATGCTGGGGATCCCGGAGGTCGATGACCTCAACCAGATCCTGTCTGCCAAGAAGATGAGCAACCTCTGCCTGCTGAACGCCCATGAGATCGGCCACGAATGGTTCTACGGCTGCGTGGGCGACAACCCGTTCACCGACGCCTGGCTGGACGAGGGCTTCGCCTACTACTGCGAGGAGTACCTGTTCCCGCTGGCGGAGATGCCTTCCATGATGGAGGGCCGGGAGTTCGACCGGAGCCGGCACATCACCTCCTCCCTGGGCGGGTTCATCCTGGACGGGGACAAGGATGAGCTGATGGCCAGCTACATGGACGGCCTGATCCACGGCGCCGACACCTACTACATCGACAAACCGTCCTTCACCTACGGCAACTGGAGCACTTACTACGAGCACGTCTACGAGGGCGGCCTGTTCTTCCTCTACGAGCTGGAGAAGGCCATGGGCAGCGACGCCTTCCACGCCTTCCTGAAGGACTGGTACACGGAGCACAGCCTGAAGATCGTGACCACCAGAGACTTCATCTACGAGCTCCTCGCCGTCGACCACTCCGAGGCGGTCCAGGCGGTCCTGACCAAATACCTCTCCACCTACACCGAGATGGTGGAGGAAGCGAAGGCTTCCTGACGATATCTACCCGTTGACACTGACCCAGAGAGGGAGACCATTATGAAGCCCGAAAAGAAGCACGTGAACCCCTTTGTCAAGTTCCTCCGGATCGTCCTGCTGGTGATTTTGATCCTGGTCCTGGCCTTCGCCGCCTTCATCGGCTACCTGACCGCGACGGAATACTATCCGCAGGAGATCATCCCGGCGGAGATGACCGGCATGGCGGAGGACGCCATCAAGGAGGGTGACAGCTTCACCCTGATGAGCTGGAACATCGGCTACGGCGCCCTGGGCGACAACGCCGACTTCTTCATGGACGGCGGCGAGAGCGTCCAGACTGCGGACAAAACCAGAGTGAACGAGAACCTGGCCACCATGAGCGGCGCGGTCCAGGCGGTGGACCCGGACATCCTCTTCCTCCAGGAAGCGGACATCGATTCCACCCGCTCCCACCACATCAACGAAGTGGAGCGCTTCGCGGAGCTCATGGAGGACACGGTCCAGACCTTCGCCTATAACTTCAAGGTGCCTTTTGTCCCTTACCCGCTTCCGCCGATCGGCAAGGTCCAGAGCGGCATCGCCACCTTCAGCCCGTACCCGGTCACCGAATCCGTCCGCTTCCCGCTGCCGTGCCCGTTCAGCTGGCCGATCCGGGTCGCGAACCTGAAACGCTGCATGCTGGTGGACCGCGTGCCGCTGGAGGGCTCGGACAAGGAGCTGGTGCTGGTCAACTTCCACCTGGAGGCCTACGATGACGGCGAGGGCAAGGAGGCCCAGACCGCCATGCTGAAGCACTTCCTGGACGAGGAGCGGGACAAGGGCAACTACGTCATCGCCGGCGGCGACTTCAACCAGACCTTCTCCAGCGTGGACAGCAGCAAGTTCCCGGCGGTACAGAC
>CADCOV010000034.1 GCA_902803185.1 uncultured Eubacteriales bacterium | reverse complement strand
TCCTCCTTCCGCGGATCCTCCGCCGTCTCCGGCGGGATCTCCACATCTGGCTCCTTGTCCGGATCCTCGACGCCCAGGTCTTCCGGACTGCCGGGATCCTCCGTGCCGCCCTCTTCCGGGTCTCCGGTCTCCCCCGGTTCCTCCGTACCGCTCTCCGCAGCAGGTGCCGGTTCTTCTCCCGTCCCGCCGCCCGGCTCCTCACTGACGGCCGTCTCCCCCGCCACAGGCTCCGACTCCCCGTAGCTCACTGCGGCGGAGGACAACGGTACCGCTGTCAAAAGCAACGCGAGCAGCAAAGGCAGCAGCCTCTTCACTCCGTATCTCACGATTCTCTCTCCTCTCCCGTCTTTCTCTTCAAGGCGGCCGCCAGGCCCAGCAGGCCCGCCGCCCCCAGGAGCATGGCGAGATACTGCGGCAGCCTCCCGCCGTCAAAGGTATTCGGCGACTCCGGCTTCACCTGGTCCGCAAACAGCACCCGGTCCGCTTTGTCGCCGGTATTCAGTTCCTTGAACACCATGGAGACGCGGCCGTCGTTCAGCACCATCACCGTCGCCTCGTAGGCCAGGATCGTGTCCCCGCCGCTGCGGCTGATGGTATAACGGTAGACGTCCGGCTCGACGAAACGGATCTCGCCGAAATCCAGCTCTCCGCTCTTCGATGCCGTGATCGTCTTCACCGTCCCGCTGCTGCCCTCCGGCATCGGCGTCCCTTCCGCCTCCGCCTTCAGGGTGAACATGGCCGGCGTCTCCCCCTGCATGATGTATTCCGCCGGGATCTTCACCGTCGCCAGACAGTCCTCGGCCAACGCCTCGGCGCCCGTCAGAACGAGCATCAAAACCATCAGCGCGGCAACGGCGGATCTCCTCCTTCTCTTCTCTTTTCTCTCCATCCCTAGATAGCCCTCCTTCTGATCACGGCGAACACGATCCCCCTAATCCCGTCCTCTTCTATGAGGCCGAAACACCGGCTGTCCGCCGCAGTCTCCCTCTGGTCTCCCAGGAGGAAGTATTGCTTTTCCGCCGGCACCAGCGGGTACTGGGGGAGGTCGCCCTCCCGGAGCACCGTCTGGTAATAGAGGCCCCGCCTGCCGTCGGCGGGCTGCTGCACCCCGTCAAAGGTCAGCTGTCCATCCGCGGCGAGGTCGATCGCCGTGCCGCAGACGCCCTCGATCCTGCCCTGCCGGAGCGTGCCCTCCGCCTCGTAGACGACGGCGTCTCCCATCCTCCATTTCCCATGCCGGAAGTACAGGATGAGGTCCCCGTCCCTGACGGTTGGATACATGTCGCTGCCGCTGACGCAGGCCGCGCCGATGAGCTGGGTGAAGAGGAGGACGAGGAGGACGGCGGTCACCAGGATCTCTTCGAGCAGCCGCTTCCCTTTCCTGTTGCGAAGCTTCCTGAGCCGCTCCCTTTCCTGTTCCCCCGAACCGATCATTCATCACCCTCCTTTCTCATCCTGCAGAAGACCACAGTCCTCTCGTCGTTCCCTTCGCCCGCGCAGGTGGACAGGAGCAAAAGCCGGTCCTCCGGCGTCCACTCCACCTCCCTGGCTCCGCTCTCGAACAGCGCGAGCCTCTCGAGCACCCGGTCAAGGTCCTCCCGCTCGTCATAGACGGCCGGATCGTAGGCGTTGACCCGGGCGACCCCTGCCACCAGCAGGGCATAGTCTCCCTCCGGCGTCAGGAGCTCACCCTCTCCGTGGGCCCGGAAAAATGGCGGATCCGCGAACAGCTTGAGGTCGCCGAACATCGCGCCGCCGGCCATGTCGTGGCCGTGGATGATCAGGACCCTGTCCGACATGTCCCGGCTGCACCCGGCGTCCAGAAAAAGGCTGCCGCCCGCATAGAAACTGCCCCGGAAATTCCGGTCCAGATATTCGAAATTGTCCTTTCCCTGCACCACCGGATGGTCGATGTGGGTCCCCTCCAGCCTGAGCCAGGCTGCCGTATCCCGGTTGACGGCCATGAGCTCGCCGAACCCGTGGAAGGTCGCCGGCCGGATTCCCTCCGCCGTCAGACGATACCCGTCCAGCAGCGCGGAACCGGTCAGCAGGAGCCCCAGGACCATCACCGTGCAGAACAGCGCCGCGAAGGCACGGTCCGCCCGGTCGATCCACCGGATCTGCCTCTTCAATCTTTCCATCCTTCACCTGTATCGATCATGGGGCGGCGGTGCGCCGCCCCTGCCCGGACCTCATATCAGGTCCCCTAGTATTCCTGCTCTTCCTTCCTGCGCGCCAGGAAGACGATGAAGCCCGCCGCGATGGCGGCGCCGGCCGCAGCCCAAGGGCCGTAGACGTTCGCCAGACCGGTGATCGTCCTGGTCTCCTTGTGGTTGGTGTAGAGCACCGTCACGGTGCCATCCGCCGGATCCACGACCTCGATGCCCGTGGCAAGGGCGGTGTCGTAGTTCTGGTTGGCATCCTCCGCCTTCAGGATCACCGCGTTCTCTCCGGTCGCGGAGATCGCGTAGGAAGCCTTGTGGTCGCTCTGCTCCTCGCAGATCTGGTAGGTGGCGGTGACCGGCAGGCCGTTCACCACGAAGCGCTCGCCGTCTCTCAGATGGATGACGAAGACCGCCTTGCCCGTCTCGTCCGCCGTGATCGTGCGGGCTGCCGTATCCGCGGTGCCCACAGAGGCGGAGACGAGCTTGCCATCCGTGACCGCGCCGGTCTCGGCCGCGGTGCTGCTGGTGTAGCAGACGCCCGGCTCCAGGCCTTCCAGGGTCACGGTGAAGGCGAACTCCTTGGTCAGGTCGCCCAGGTTGCCGGTGACGTTCTTCTCGATCACGATATCGTGGGTCTCCTGGCTGTTCCAGAAGCGGTAGGCCTCCAGCTTGTTCGGCGGGTTGGACTTGCCGACCTTGCCGAGGGTGTCCTCGTCGTTCTCCAGGGCCGCTGCACCGTTATTGTCCGTGTTCAGTCTGAGGTCGCTGAGGTCCGCCTGGTTTGCGGAGGACCCTTCTTCATTCCTCCAGGAAGTGATGTCGTGGACGTAGACGCCGGAGACGGTGTTGCCGTCCGCATCCGTGCGGTTGGTCACGTAGACGACGACAAAGTATTCGTGCTCGTCATAGGTGACGCCCGCCGCCTTCTGCTGCGGCACGTTCTCCGTCAGGCGGTAGACGTAGTAGCCGGCCTTCGTAAAATGGATGGCCACGTCCTTCGTCCTGGTCTTCTTCACTGCGGAATCCCCCGCCGCCGTCTGGTCAAAACCGTCCACCGTCACCACGGCGGTATCGCCGCTGACCGCGATCCCTGCCGCCGCTTCCGGCATCGGGACCTCGCTCTTGTCCATCTGCTTTCCGTTCTCGCTGGCCGTGACGTTCGCGTTGTCCCAGCCGGTCACCCTCTCCAGGGTGAAATCAAAGGCGTCGATGTCCGGAAAGTGGTTTTCCTGGCTGACCGTCAGGATCTTTCCCACCGTGATCGTCGCCGTGTCATCGACCCCGGCGATGTCCTCGGTCGGATCGTGCTCCGCGGCAAAGGCCGCTGCGGACGTCATCATGCTGAGGGCGGTCAAAGCGCCCAGCAGGCTGATCAAAACTCTCTTTTTTCCCAATGTACTCCTCCTAAGTCATAACAAAGATATATGTGATAGCTCTATGCGACAGCGTGCCTGAGGCCCGGGCAGGACCGCACGCTTATCGG
>CADCOV010000033.1 GCA_902803185.1 uncultured Eubacteriales bacterium | reverse complement strand
GGACTTTGATCGTCAAAAACGCCCGCTACTACGGCAACAAGATGGAGATCTCCGGCATCTCCGGCCGGCAGGGCTTCGTGGGCGTCAACATCGAGGACACCGGGCTGGGGGAGAACCTGGCGGCCCAGGCGGAGGTGGCGGCGGCCTTCGGCGAGAGGGGCATCCGCATCGCCAGCACCCTGGCGGGGATCGATTCCATCACCCTGGTGGTGAACGGGCAGGATCTGAGCTGGCAGCTCATCGAGGAGATCCGGGAGGATCTGGCGGAGCACTACCCGCAGATCCGCTTCAGCGCGGAGCCGGGGCTTTCCGTCATCGGCATCGTCGGCCGGGAGCTGGGCAGCTCGCCGGAAGCCGCGGTGAAGGTGCTGACCGCCCTGAACACCCGCCGGATCGGCGTGAAGTTCATCGACCACGGCGCCCAGAAGATGAACATGACCCTGGCCGTGTCCGACGAGGACTACGTGGAGGCGGTCAAAGCCATCTACGAGCAGTTCGCCCGGGCGGTCAAGGTGACCGCCTGAGCTAGGTGGTAAAAAATAGAAAGCAAAATAATTTTCGAAAAAATTCAAATTCCTATTTACTTTTCGTGGAATTCGGCTATAATATAGTCAAGGAAGCGAGAGTGCAGAAGCAGTGAAATAGATGTGAAGAAGCAGGATCGCGCCTGCCGACTAAGTTCCGGAGTGAGACCCGGAATGCAGGAAAGGGGTGAGACCGAAGGAATTGCAGAACCCAACTTCATAGAATGCCGACTGTTTGCAGGGAGGGCCATCCGGAAGTGAGGCCAACGAGTGAGATCGCAGGACAGTCGGCATTTTCTTTTTTGTTTTTTGATGGGTTTTTCTGTTTGTTCCGAAGAGGTTCAGTGGTATACTATATGGGCGGCCGTTGGCCGCGGCAGAATGGAAAAAGGTAGGATAGTCATGCAAATCACAGAGAAAGTCAGGAATTGCAACGGCTGTTCCGCATGTATCGTGGGCTGCAGGTATTCCTGCATCCACATGGTGGAAGACGAGAACGGGTATAAGCAGCCGCTGATCGACGAGAACGGCTGCAGCAAGTGCAACAACTGCGTGCTGTACTGCCCGCTCTACATGCCGGTGGAACTGCCGCTGTTCGAGACGTATTACGAGTACGACGAACAGTATTATCACAGAGACATGCCGAAGGTGTACCGGGAGACGATCCGGGCCGCCAGGGCAGGCAATCACATCCAGTTCGTGGGCACACTTTGCCAGATCGCGGGGCTGAAGTCTTTGATGGGCGACAAGCTCCCGCCGAACGTGCAGGTGGCGCCGCTGTACTGCGACCCGGAGG
The DNA here is from genome assembly GCA_902803185.1 of uncultured Eubacteriales bacterium. Lineage (GTDB taxonomy): Bacteria > Bacillota > Clostridia > Peptostreptococcales > Anaerovoracaceae > Eubacterium_B. Next base: position 21,521 of record CADCOV010000033.1, on the reverse strand, counting down.
ACCCGAAGAGGCCGGAGTGCGCGGGCTGTACGTTCTGGAAGAAGTAACGAAAGGAGATCAGACATGGCAGATTGCAATCATGACTGCGGTTCCTGCGGCAAGGACTGCGGCGATAGAACAGCTCCGGGGATCCAGAAGGCCCCGATGAACAAATACAGCAACGTGAAGAAGGTGATCGGCGTCATCAGCGGCAAGGGCGGCGTCGGCAAGTCCTCCATCACCTCCATGCTGGCGGTGGCCGAGGCCCGCAGGGGCAAGAAGGTCGCCATCATGGACGCGGACATCACCGGCCCTTCCATCCCGAAGGCCTTCGGCGTCCATGAGAAGGCCCAGGGCAACGACGAGGCCCTGCTGCCGGTCCTCACCGACGACGGCATCAAGATCATGTCCATCAACCTCCTGCTGGAGGATGAGACGGATCCGGTGGTCTGGAGAGGCCCGATCCTGGGCGGCGTCATCAACCAGTTCTGGAGCGACGTGGTCTGGGGCGACGTGGACGTGATGTTCGTCGACATGCCGCCGGGAACCGGCGACGTGGCCCTGACGGTCTATCAGTCCCTGCCGGTGGACGGCATCGTGATCGTGACCTCCCCGCAGCAGCTGGTGGGCATGATCGTCCAGAAGGCGGTCAAGATGGCGAACATGATGAACATCCCGATCGTGGGCATCGTGGAGAACATGGCTTACTTCCGCTGCCCGGACTGCGGCAAGGAGCACAAGATCTTCGGCGACAGCCACATCGAGGAGATCGCAGCCCAGTACGGCATCGAAGCCATCGCGAAGCTGCCGCTGGACCCGGCGCTGGCGAAGGCCTGCGACGAGGGCGCCGCGGAGGATTACGACTGCGAAGGCCTGGACCCGATCCTGACCGCGCTGGAGTAAGCGTTACGGCAACAAAAATCCCGGAAGGCACTGCCTTCCGGGTGTTTTGTTTTTTGTTACAGTCCGTAATAGGAGGAGAGCAGGGTCGCGATGATCGGCAGGGTGATCAGGGACAAAGCCGTGGTCACCGCCACGCCCTCCGCCGCCAGGGAGGCATTGCGGCCCTCCTTGGAGATGATGCCCACCGAGGCCACCGCACACGGGAAGGCGGCGGCGAAGATCAGGGTCGTCTTGACCTCCGGGGCCAGGGGCAGCCAGTTCACCAGGAGGAAGGTGAGGAGCGGCATCCCGATGATGTTGATGCCGGAGGTGAGCAGCAGGTCTTTGTTGCGGAAGACGCCGCGGAAGTCGCTGTTGGCCAGCTGGATGCCGACGATGATCATGGACAGCGGGATCGTGGCGTCGCCGACGGTGGTGAAGAACTCCATGACCGGCGCCGGCAGCGTGAGGCCGCCGAACATCAGCGCCATGCCCACCAGCACGGCGATGGTGGCCGGGTTGACCAGGGAGACCAGCACGTGCTTGACGGTCTGGCTGCTGCTGTGGCCGTAGTTGGCCTGCATTGGGGCGATGAAGTAGATGTAGACGTTCAGGGAAACGTTCTGGATGACCATCAAAAGGAACAGGTAGTCGCCGAAGATGGCCCGGGTCACAGGGAAGCCCATGAACCCGGAGTTCATGGCCACCATGATGACCATGAGGACGCCCAGGTCCTCCTTCGGCGTCCGCTTCATGAACTTGGCGAAGAGAAAGGCGAGGAGGCTCATCACCACGAACCACACCGCCGAGAGCACCAGCACCTGCAGGGTCTGTTTCAGCGCTTCCCCGTGGATGTCTCCGCCCGCCATGGAAGAGATGATCATGCAGGGGGTGGTGATCAGCAGCAGCAGGTTCACCAGGTATTTGTTCGATTCGAAGGGCAGGATCCCGGCCTTGCAGACGATGAACCCGAGGAGGATCATCGCGAAGATGACGAGGATCTTGCTGAGGACTGCGATCATAGGTTACTCCTTGTTGAAAAAATGTCCGCCCACCAGTATATCACAGAGTGCTGCGGGGAACCAACAATATTTGACAGAGCGGGTGACTTTTGGTACATTGTCATAGTGGAAAAGAATATGGGGAAAGAAAGGATATATAATGGATAATCTTTGCCTGAACTGCAAGGTCTGCGACGGCAGAGGCTGCCGCAGCCGCATCCCGGGACCGGGTGCCAAAGGGGTGGGGGACACCGCCATCCGCAACTACGATAAATGGAAAGAGATCCGGGTGAACATGGACACCATCGTGCCGAACGAACCGGCCTCCACCGAGGCGGCGCTCTTCGGCCGGACCTTCGCGGCGCCGATCTTCGCGGGGCCGGTGGGCGCGGTGGCCATGCACTATAACGATATGTACGACGACCTTTCCTACGGCCGCCTCCTGATCGAGACCTGCCGCCGGAAGGGCATCGCCGCCTTCACCGGGGACGGCATGGACAGCCGGGTCATGGAGTCCTCCTGCGAGGTCATCCGGGCCGCGGAGGGCTGCGGCGTGCCGACGGTGAAGCCCTGGAACCGGCAGATGGTGGCGGAGAAGCTGGCGCTGACGGAGAGCTCCGGGTGCTTTGCGGTCGCCATGGACGTGGATGCGGCGGGCCTGCCGTTCCTGAAGAACTTCGAACCGCCGGCGGGCAGCAAGTCCGTCGAGGAGCTCGGGGAGATCGTGACGGCCCTCAAGGGCAAGCCCTTCATCGTCAAGGGGATCATGACCCCGGCGGGAGCCAGGAAAGCGAAGGAAGCGGGGGCGTCCGCCATCGTGGTGAGCAACCACGGCGGCAGGGTCCTGGACCAGTGCCCGGCCACGGCGGAGGTGCTGCCGGAGATCGCGGATGCGGTGGGCGGCAGCATGACCATCCTGGTGGACGGCGGCCTGAGGACCGGCACCGACATCTTCAAAGCCCTGGCGATGGGCGCCGACGGCGTGCTGATCGCCAGACCGTTCGTCACCGCCGCCTACTACGGGGGCGAGACGGCGATGGAGGCTTTGATCGACCGGCTGATCGCGGAGCTCAAGGATACGATGGTGATGTGCGGGGCCCGCAGCCTGGCGGAGATCACCCGCGATATGGTGAGAATTTAGAGGTATCGATATGGAAACGATCATCGCCGCGTCCAAGAACGCGCACAAGATCGCCGAGATCGAGGCGATCACGGCAAAGCACGGCCTCAGGGTCATCTCCCGGGACGAAGCGGGGGTGCCGCCCTTCGAAGTGGAGGAGGACGGGGACACCTTCGAGGCCAATTCCCTGAAGAAGGCGGCCGCCATCTTCGAGGTGACCGGTAAGATGACCATCGCCGACGACTCCGGCCTGATGGTGGACTATCTGGACGGCGCGCCGGGGATCTACTCCGCCCGCTTCGGCGGCGAGGAGGCGGACGACGCGAAGAACAACGCCAAGCTGCTGGCTTTGATGGAGGGCGTCCCTTATGAGGAGAGGACCGCCACCTTCGTCTCCGTCATCACGATGCTCTTCCCGGAAGGGGAGCCGATCGTGGCCAGGGGCGAGGTCAAGGGCCACCTGCTGACGGCGCCGCGGGGCGAGAACGGCTTCGGCTACGACCCGCTGTTCGTGCCGGTGGGCTACGACAGGACCTTCGCCGAGATGGGCGCGGAGGAGAAGAACGGGATCAGCCACAGGGCCAGGGCCCTGGAGGAGCTGGACCGGCAGCTGCAGGAGAGAAGGAGATAGCTTGAAGGACCGCATTCGGAGGATGATCTTCCTCGGGATCAAACAGTTTCTGGATCCTTACTACCAGGGCGTCGCTGCCCAGGTGGCTTTCTTTTTCATACTCTCGATCGTCCCGACGCTGATGCTGCTGACCCAGCTGCTGGGCCTCTTCGGCCTGACCTTCGATGGGATCCAGGAGTGGTTCGCCACCGACCTGGGGCCGGACGCCAACGCGCTGCTGAGCTACGTCTTCGACGCGCGGCCGCAGGCGACCACCAGCATCATCCTCCTCATCATGGCGGTCTGGGCGGCTTCCCGCATCCAGTTCACCCTCATGCGGGTGACCGCCTACACCATGTCGGAGGGCAGGGACCCGGGCAGGTTCTGGCGGGACCGTTTCCGCTCCATGGGTGCCGTCCTTGTCACCATCGTCGCCGTCGTGGGCGTCATCGTCGTCATGATCTACGGGGAGATCGTCTTCCGGCGCCTGCTGGAGCTGCTGCAGCTCTCCGGCGTGCTGGACCAGTTCTGGTCCTACCTCCGGTTCCCGATCGCCGGCGGCCTGTACTTCCTCGTGGTCTCCCTGAACTACTACGTGCTGCAGACCGGCCGCCGCAGCTGGAGGAAGATCATGCCGGGCAGCGTCTTCTGTGCCATCGGCATGTTGGTGGTCACCATGGGCTACGCGGGCTACACCGCCCACGCGGTCAACAATAACCTGCTCTACGGCTCCATGGCTTCCCTGGCCGTGCTGATGTTCTGGTTCTACTTCATCTCCTGGGTCATGGTCCTGGGCATCCTGGTGAACAAAGTCTGGGACGACACAAGGCAGTAAGCGGTCTGCGGAGAGATTCTTAAGATGTTTCTTAAATACCTTCTTAAAAAGCGTTAAGAAAAGTCAGACTAACTCGGAAAAATGAAAGAAAACCGCATAAAAACAGCCGATGAATTCGAATAAAAGCATAAATATGCAGCTGAAAAGCGACGAAACTTAAGAGAAATTAAGAAATGTAAAATCCTTACAAACGTTGAAATTTCAACGTATGCAAGGATTTTTGATTGTGTTGTTTTTGTGAAGTTTAAGCTTTTCTGTTGACGGATAAATGCATATGGTCTAAAATATACCATATCCAATTAGATAGTTTGAGCTTTTATGCCCATCGGGCAGGAGATGTCATATGGTTAATTCTAAGAATAAGAATCTGCTGGGCGCTATCGTGGTGATCGCTTTGATCGTCGCGGTCATCGTCCTGACCACCATCGCCTCCGCCTCCGCCAAGACCTATGCGGAAGTGGAGACCGCGGACTACTACAAGGTCAAGATCGGCGACACAGTCTGGGCCACCGTGGAGAGCGAGGAGGACGCCCAGAAGATCATCGAGGTCGTCAAGAACTACTATGTAGATCACAACTTCGCCCTGAAGTCCATCAAGATGGATAAGGAGATCGAGATCGAGAAGTGCACCTACGAGGTAGGCACCGACGCTGCGCCGGAATTCGACACCGACATGGTCGAGATCGGCAAGGCCATCGCCATGGGCAAGGTCACCAAGGAGACCTACACCGTCAAGGCCGGCGACACCTATTGGGACGTCGCCCTGTCCAGAGGCATGGACCCGGTGGACATCCTGGCGGTCGAAGATATGGATGAACTGAGAGAGGGCGATGAGCTGGAGTTCATCGACATCGATCCGTACATCGGCATCACCGTGCAGCAGGAGGTCACCGGCGAGAAGTCCGTCCCGTACGACACCGTCTACGAAGAGACCGATGAGCTTTACGAAGGCGAAGAGGAAGTCGAGACCAAGGGCAAGAACGGCGTCCGCAGCTACACGGCCCTCGTGACCAGGGAGAACGGCGAGATCGTCGAAGAGGAAGAGCTCGACTCCGAGATCATCAAGGAGCCGGTCGACAAGGTCGTCCTCGTCGGCACCAAGGTGAAGGAAGAAGAAGTCGAGGAATACGATGAGGAGCCGGCCGCGGAGTCCTATTATGAGGAACCGGCGGCGACCCAGAGCAGCAGCTCTTCCAGCAGCAGTTCCAGCTCCAGCTCCAGCAGCGCTCCGGCTTCCACCTACTCCGGCAACCTGCAGAGCACCGTTCTGAACGCGGCTTACTCCCAGATCGGCATCGGTCAGGATTGCACCAGCCTGGTCACCAATTCCCTGGCGGCTGCGGGCATCTACTTCCACGGCTGGCCGCAGCAGTACGCTGCGCTCGGCAGCTGGACCAGCAGCCCGGTCCCTGGCGACATCATCATCTACGATACCCACGTCGCGGTCTACGCCGGCGGATCCTCCGCGGTACACGGCGGCTGGAACGGCGGCACCACCGATGTCGGTCCGGTAAACTGCTCCGCAGGCTTCATCGGCTACATCCACATCGGCTAAATGAGAAACGAGAAACTCCCGGCTTCGGCCGGGAGTTTTGCTATGCGGGAAATCAAAAGAGGCGCCGGATCTTCCGGCGCCTCTTGGCGTATTCTGGGGATCGATATCCTAGCGGATCACGCGGACGCGGGTCACGCCCTCGGCGGCCGGGATCTCGGAGACCGGTGCAGAGGTGGCGACCAGCGCGTAGCCGTAGGCGCCGCGGACTGCACCCTTGACGGAGGTCATGGCAACGCCGCCCATGAGCTCGATGGCGAGCTTGACCGGATCGTCCACGCCCTTGGTCAGGAAGGCGACGCGGTGTTCGCCGGCGGCCGGTGCACCCAGATCGACAGCAGGGAAGTTCACGGAGTTGCGGATGTTGCCGTTCTCGATATAGTCCCGGATCTCATCCGCCGCCATGACCGCGCAGTTGTCCTCGGCCTCTTCGGTGGAAGCGCCCAGGTGCGGGGTGCAGGTGACGTGCGGCTTCCCGATGATGCCCTCGGTGCCGAAGTCGGTGACGTACTTGGCGAGCTTCCCGGACTCCAGGGCGGCCAGGAGGTCAGCCTCGTTCACCAGCTTGTCTCTGGAGAAGTTCAGCAGGATCGCGCCGTCCTTGAAGCAGGAGAAGAGGGACGCATTGAACATGCCCTTGGTGCTCTCCACCGCCGGCAGGTGCAGGGTCACGTAGTCGCAGAGCGGCAGCAGGTCCTCCAGCTTCTCGATGACCTTGACCTTCGGGTCGAGGCGGGAAGCGGCGGCAGGGCTGAGGTACGGGTCGTAGCCGCAGACGTCCATGCCCAGGCCGAGCGCGGCGTTCGCGACCATCGCGCCGATGGCGCCGAGGCCCACGCCGCCCAGGGACTTGCCCTTGATCTCGGTGCCGGCGAATTTGCTCTTGCCCTTCTCGACGGCTTTGCTGATGTCCTCGACGGTGCCCGGCAGGCCGTTCACCCAGGCCATGGCGCTGTCCATGTTGCGGGCGGCGACGATGAGGGCGCCGACGATCAGTTCCTTGACGGCGTTGGCGTTGGCACCCGGGGTGTTGAAGACCACGATGCCCTGGTCGGCACAGCGGTCCAGCGGGATATTGTTCACACCGGCGCCGGCCCTGGCGATGGCCAGGAGCTCATCATCAAAGGCCATATCGTGCATGGCCGCGCTGCGGACGAGGACGCCGGTGGATCCGGAGATGGACTCCGTGCCATCCGCGATGGTGTACTGTTCGTCGAAGCGGGCGAGCCCGACCGGTGAGATCTTGTTCAAAGTGGAAATCCTGTACATGTTTCTTCCTCCGAAAATACTGCGGCCATCCTTGCAAAAAAGGCGGCCAAAGCGACGTTTCACAACTGGAATTATAACACTGCGCTCCTTTACTTTCAACGGATATGGTGATACAATCGATAGAGTATTTGTTTGCGAAAGAAATCATATCAGGAGGAGGAAGAAATGTCTTTTAGTGAACGCGTTTTCAATTTCTCGGCGGGCCCGTCCGTTCTGCCGGTCCCGGTGTTGGAGAAGGCTGCAGCGGAGATGCTGAATTACAACGGCAGCGGCCAGTCCGTCATGGAGATGAGCCATCGCTCCGCAGAGTACCAGCAGATCATCGACGATGCCGAGGCCAATCTGAGAGACCTGATGAACATCCCTGATAACTATAAGGTCCTGTTCCTCCAGGGCGGCGGCACCCTGCAGTTCTCCATGGTCCCGCTGAACCTGATGAGAAACAGCCACAAGGCTGACTACATCGTCACCGGCCAGTGGGCCAAGAAGGCGGCGGAAGAGGCGGCCAAGTTCGGCGACGTCAAGGTCGTGGCGTCCTCCGAGGAGGCGACCTTCACCTACATCCCGAAGCTGAAGAGAGAGGACTTCAGAGCTGACGCGGACTACGTCCACATCTGCTTCAACAACACCATCTTCGGCTCCCACTACAACTACATCCCGGACACCGGTGATGTGCCGCTGGTCGCCGACATGTCCAGCTGCATCCTCAGCGAGGAGATCGACGTCACCAGGTTCGGCCTGATCTATGCGGGCGCCCAGAAGAACGTGGCGCCGGCGGGCATGACCATCGTCATCATCCGGGAAGACCTGCTGGGCTTCGCCCCGAAGGACTGCCCGATCTACCTGAACTACAAGATCCACGCCGACAAGGGCTCCATGTACAACACCCCGCCTTGCTACACCATCTACGTGGCCGGCGAAGTGTTCAAGTACCTGAAGGAGATCGGCGGCGTTGCGGCCATGCATGAGATGGACGTGAAGAAGGCGAAGATGCTCTACGACTACATCGACGGCAGCGGCTTCTACCGCAACCCGGTGGCGCCGGAGGATCGTTCCCTGATGAACGTCACCTTCGTCATCGGCGACGCCGAGCTGGAGAAGAAGTTCGTCGCCGAGGCCAAGGCGAAGGGCCTTCTGAACCTGAAGGGCCACAGAGTCGCCGGCGGCATGAGAGCCAGCATCTACAACGCGATGCCGATCGAAGGCGTCGAAGCGCTGATCGACTTCATGGAGGCGTTCCGCAAGGAGAACTGCTAGTCCCGAAGCCGCAGAAGAGAACGGACAGGCCGCGGCAAGCGGCCTGTTTTTGAAGAGACCCGTTTGAGGCAATTTGGATGAGAAAAAGAATGATCCCGGTCTGCATCCTGCTGGCTTTGATGCTGGTGCTGCAGAGCGCGGCCGTCTTTGCGGAACCGGAGGACGGCGACACAACTGAAGAATTGCCAGTCGAGGACCCGGTCTACGAGGAACCGGCGGAAGACCCGTACGCGGAGGACCCGACCTACGAGGAACCAGCCGAAGACCCGTATGCCGAGGACCCTTCCTACGAAGAGCCTGCCGAGGACCCGTACACGGAGGAGCCGGCCTACGAGGAACCGGTCGAGGATCCGTACACGGAGGAGCCGGTCTACGAGGAACCGGCCGAGGATCCGTATGCGGAGGAGCCGGTCTACGAGGAGCCTGCGGAGGACCCGTACGCGGAGGAACCGGCCGAGGAGCCTGCGGAGGAACCTGAGGAGCCGGAGGAACCGGCTTCGGATGGCAGCCCGTCCGTCAAGGCGGGGGGCGCCATCGTCTACTGCCGCAACATCGGTTCCGTCATCTGGTCCTCCAATCCGGACAAGAAGTTCGCACCATACGGCATCACCAAGGTGCTGACCGCACTGCTGGCCGTCCAGCGGCTCGATCCGGACCAGACGGTGACGGTGTCCGCTGCGGCGGCGGAGGCGTCCTCCGGCTCCAAGATGGACCTGAAGGAAGGGGAGACCCTCACCGTGGAACAGCTGCTCTACGGTGCCCTTTTGCTGTCCGATAACGGCGCCAGCCTGGCCCTGGCCGAGGCGGTGTCCGGAGACGAGGACAGCTTTGTCGAGCTCATGAACGAGACGGTGGCCAACATCGGCTGCAAGAATACGCAGTTCGCCAATGCGGCGGGCAGCGGGAACGACACGTCGGAGCAGTACACCACCGCCGCCGACATGCTGGAGATCTGCAAGGTCTTCTTCGCCAACAGCCTGCTCCGGAAGATCGCCGGAACGGCCCACTACGAGATGAAGGCGACGAACCTCAGCGACATCCGCACCATCGACAACCCGATCCCGGTCCTGGCGGAGGGCGGCAGCGGCTACGTGGCGGGCAAGACCGGCTACTGGACCTCGAACACCACCAGCCTGGTCATGAACTACAACGACAACGGACTGGACCTGATCACCGTCGTGCTGGACGCCTCCTCCTCGGCGCGCTACAAGGGCAGCGACGCCATGGTGGAATACGCCGCCGCCAACATCGAGGGCATCACCGTCTTCAAGAAGGGCGACGTCGCCGGCAAGGCCCGGGTCAAGCACGGGGCGGAGAGCCGGGTGGACGCCGTGGCCGCGGAGAACGGCCTGGCCTATCTGCCGCAGGAGGGCTCCAAGGACCTGATCACGACCCAGGCGGTCATGGATCCGGACCTCACCGCACCGGTGAAGGAAGGGGACGTGGTCGGCAAGTACCAGATCCTGATCGGCGGCGAGGTGGCCAACGAGGTGGATCTGGTGGCCGCGGCGGACGTGGCCGTGGGCTGGATCCCGTCCTATTTGGGGATCTCCAACCGGGCGGCGATCATCATCGGGGCGGTGCTGGCTTTGGTCCTGCTGCTCCTCATCGTCCGCACGGTCAACAAAGCCAGGATGCGCCACCGCAGGAAGAAGGCCCGCAGGCTCAGGGCGGAGGCCATGGCCCGGGAACAGCTCCTGCGGGAACAGCAGGAAATGGAAGAGAGGCGGCGCCGCACCGAGATCCGGCACTGGCAGCCGCCGACGAGATAGAAAAAGGCCCGTTATGTTCGACATCAAGGAAAACCTGAAAAAGCTCCCGGATACTCCGGGAGTTTATATGCATAAGGACAAACTCGGCCAGGTCATCTACGTGGGAAAGGCGATCTCCCTGAAGAACCGGGTCCGTCAGTATTTCCAGTCCTACGGCAAATCCACGCCGAAGCTCAGGGCGCTGACGGAGAACATCGCGGAGTTCGAGTACATCACCTGCGCCACGGAGATGGAAGCCCTGATCCTGGAGAACAACCTGATCAAGAAGTACCAGCCGAAGTACAACGTCCTGCTCCGGGATGACAAGACCTACCCGTACATCGCGGTGACGGTGAACGAGCCTTTCCCGCGGGTCATCAAGACCCGGCGCCTGGAAAAGGACGGAAGCCGCTATTTCGGCCCGTACAGCGACGTTGGGGCGGTCAACATGATCGTGGACCTGCTGAACCGGGTCTACCACCTGAAGCGCTGCAATGCCCTGGTCTTTCCGGACGGGCACCGGCCGTGCCTCAACTATCACATCCAGGAGTGCCGGGGGATCTGCACCGGCGCCGTGGACCAGGGGGAGTACCGGGAGGCGGTGGACCGCATCCTGGAGTTCCTCTCCGGCAAGGAGAAGCCGATGGTGGACAGCCTGACCGCCGAGATGCAGGCCGCCGCCGCGGAGATGCGCTTCGAGGACGCCGCCCGCTACCGGGACCTCATCCGGGCCGCACAGGAGCTGGCGGAGACCCAGCGGGTCACCATGATCGGCGCCGGCGACATGGACGTGGTGCTCCCGGTCAGCGACGGGGATCACTCCTTCATGGTGCTCTTCAACGTGCGGGAGGGCAAGCTCATCGGCCGGGAGACCTTCCCGATCCAGATCGGCGAGGGCGACACCCGGGCGGAGATGACCGGCGAATTCCTCAAGCAGTACTACAGCAACTGGGCGGACGTGCCCCACGAGATCCTGGTGGAGGAGGAACCGCCGGACGCCCGGCTCATCGAATCCTTCCTGGGGGAGGGCCGCCACAAGGTCCGCATCTTCGTCCCGAAGCGGGGCGAGAAGCTGGCTTTGCTGAAGCTGGCCATGCACGACCGGATGGAGATGGTCAAGACCCTCACCGTCAAGGCGGAGTCCGGCCGGGAGAAGCGGGACGCCCTCCGGCAGGAGATCCGGGACGTGCTCCGGGAGGCGGGCTACGACAGGCCGCCGGCGGGGGACGAGTACCGGGTGGAGTCCTACGACATCTCCAACACCAACGGTGTGGATTCCGTGGGCGCGATGGTGGTGTTCTCCGGGACCCGCCGCATCCGCAAGGATTACCGCCGGTTCAAGATCAAAACCATCGTGGGCCCGGACGACTACGGCTCGCTGTCGGAGATGCTCACCCGGCGTTTTGCCCGGGCGGACAAGGGAGACCCGGCCTTCGCGGTGCTGCCGGATGCCATCTTCATGGACGGCGGCCGGGGACAGGTCACCGCGGCGAAGCGGGTGCTGGACCAGACCCACTTCGACATACCGGTGGTGGGCATGGCCAAGGACGACAGCCACCGCACCAGGGCACTGGTGTTCGAGGACGGCCGGGAGATCGATCTCAAGGATCACCCGATGCTGTTCCACTACTGCGGGACCATCCAGGAGGAGGTCCACCGCTTCGCCATCGAGTACCACAGGGGGCTCCACGGCAAGCGGGCCATCCGCTCGATCCTGGATGAGATCGAGGGCATCGGACCGGTCAGGCGGAACGCTTTGCTGGCCCGGTTCGGCTCCGTGGACGCGATCAAAGCGGCCACCGAGGAGGAGCTGATGGAGGTGCCGGAGATGAGCGCGGCGGCGGCGGACAGCGTGATCGCCTTCTTCGCGAAGCAGAGCGGGGAAGAGGAAGATAAGGAACAGGACTAGAAGGGCATGCAGGCAGGACATATCATCGGGATCATCATCGTCTTCATCATGATGGGCCTGATGGAGATCATATCGACGAAGAGAGTGAAGTCCGCGAAGGACTTTGAGAAGAGCGGGGGAAAGGCAGGCGCCGCCCTCGTGATGGGCGCGATGATGGGGACCTTCATCGGGGCCCAGGCCACCGTGGGCACGGCGCAGATGGGCTACATCTACGGGATGGCAGGCGTCTGGTACACCTTCGGAGGCGCCATCGGCTTCCTGGTGATGTGCTTCCTCTATGTGGTGCCGCTGAGGCGCAGCGACCACACGACCATCATGGAGCTGATCTCCGAGGAATACGGGCCGGCTTCCGAGGTGCTGGGGTCGGTGCTGTCCTCCATCGGCATGCTGATCAGCTCGGTCTCCGGCGTGCTGGGGACCACGGCGCTTTTGATGTCCCTGTTCGGCTGGAGCTTTTCCGCCTCCTGCATCGCGGCCTCCCTTTTCGCCTGCGTCTACGTGGAGGCCGGCGGCCTGGTCGGCGCGGGGAACGTGGGGAAGCTCAAGCTGGTGCTGCTCTTCTTCCTGTCCTTCATCAGCATCGTGGCGGTGCTCAGGGCTTCCGGCGGGATCGGCGAGGGGACCCTGCTCCCGATCGACCTTAGCACGCTCTTCGCCAGAGGCGTGGGCAAGGAGACGGTGAACGGCCTCGCCACCGTGGCGGGCGTCATCGGCACCCAGACCTACGTCCAGTCCGTCTGGTCCGCGAAGGACGACCGCACCGCCCGCAAGGCGACGGTGCTGGCGGCGGGGCTCTGCATCCCGATCGGCCTGGCCGGCACCCTCGTGGGCATCTTCATGGGGTCCCAGGGCATGCTTGCGGCGACGGAGGCGGGCAAAGCCTACCCGATGTTCATCATGACCCGGCTGCCGTCCCTGCTGGGCGGGCTCTGCCTGGGCGGCCTCCTGATCACCACGGTGACGGGCAGCGGCGGCCTGGTGCTGGGAATCTCGACCATCTTCGTCCGGGACGTGCTGGGCAAGCTCACGAAGCGGGAGCTGGACGAGAGGGCGAGGCTCAGGGCCAGCCGCATCACCATCGCGGTGATCATGACCGGCATGTGCCTGGCTTCGCTGGCGCTGCCGGGGACGCTGATGAACGACCTGGGCTTCCTGTCCATGGGCCTGAGGGCCACCATCGTCATGGTCCCGATGACCCTGGCGCTGTTCTTCCCGGGGCGGTTCCGCCCGAAGGCGGTGCTGGCGGCCATGATCGCGGGGCCGGCGGCTTTGATCGCCGCGCAGCTGACCGGTGTCCTGGGGGCACCGCTGCTGGCGGGGACTGTAGTCAGCCTCCTGACCTGCGTGCTGGGGAGCCTGGGGGCCGGAAAAACAAATCTTTAACAAAGCCCCTTGCGGAAATCCCGCATTAATGGTATATTGAAGTGTAATATGTGAACACCGAACTGATAGTGGAGGTCAACATGGCTAACAATAAGAATAACCAGCCGGATGAGGCAGAATTCATCACCCTGGAATACGATGACGGCACCGTGGTCGAGTGTGAGATCATGGGCATCTTCGACGTCGACGGCAAGGACTACATCGCCCTGATCCCGGACGACGGCAGCGATGACGTCTACATCTATGCGTATGAGGAGAAAGAGAACGACGAGTTCGAGATCCTGGACATCGAGGATGACGCCCTCTTCGAGAGAGTGGCAGCGGAGTTCGATGCCATCATGGCGGATGCGGAATAATCCCCGAACCGATCACGAGACTTCGCGGACCTCATCGCAAGATGGGGTCTTGTTATGTGTAAGACAGCGGAAGCGGCCCCCCGGGCCGCGTAAAGGAGCAAGGTATATGAAACGGTATGACATCATCATCGTAGGTGCGGGCGCGTCCGGCGTCTTTCTGGCGTACGAGCTGACCAAACTGAACGCGGACGCCAGCGTGCTGATGCTGGACAAGGGCGCCCCGCTGGAGAAGCGGATCTGCCCGATCAAAGCGGGAAAGACGAAGACCTGCATCAAGTGCAGCCCGTGCCACATCATGAACGGCTACGGCGGCGCGGGGACTTTGTCCGACGGAAAATACAACATCACCACCCAGTTCGGCGGCGACCTGCACGCCTACCTGGGCGAGGAGAAGGCCATGGAGCTCATGGAGTACGTGGACAGCGTCCTCTGTTCCTTCGGCGGCAGCGAAGCCAAGCTCTATTCCACCGCCAGCAGCGAACTGAAGACCGAGTGCCTGCGCCACGACCTGCACCTGCTGGAGGCGAAGGTCCGCCACCTGGGCACCGACCGGAACGTGAGGATCCTGGAGCAGATCTTCGACTACTCCTCCAAGAACGTGGAGATGAAGTTCTACACCCCGGTCTTCGAGATCACGAAGGCGCCGGCGGGGGAGGAGGGCTTCCTGGTCAAGACCCAGACGGAGGAGTTCCTCTGCCGCGACCTGGTGCTGGCCACCGGCCGCTCCGGCTCCAAGTGGGCCGGCAAGGTCTGCAACACCTTCGGCATCGAGCAGAAGAGCAACCGGGTGGACATCGGCGTCAGGGTGGAGCTCCCGGCGGAGGTCTTCCGCCACATCACCGACGAGGTCTACGAGAGCAAGATCGTCTACAAGACCAAGCAGTACGGCGACTTGGTGCGCACCTTCTGCATGAACCCGTACGGCGAGGTGGTCTCCGAGAACACCAACGGCATCGTCACCGTGAACGGCCACAGCTATGCGGACCAGAGCCTGCTCACGGAGAACACGAACTTCGCGCTGCTGGTCTCCAACCACTTCACGGAGCCGTTCCGCGACAGCAACGAGTACGGCGAGTCCATCGCCCGCCTCTCCAACATGCTGGGCGGCGGCGTCCTCCTGCAGAGGTTCGGCGACCTGGTCAAGGGCCGCAGGAGCAGCGAGCGCAGGATGAGCAAGTGCTTCACCCGTCCGACCCTGGGAGCCACGGCAGGCGACCTGTCTCTGGTCATCCCGAAGCGGCAGCTGGACGACATCATCGAGATGATCTACGCCCTGGACGCCATCGCGCCGGGCACCGCCAATGAGGACACCCTCCTCTACGGCGTCGAGGTGAAGTTCTACAACTCCAAGATCCAGGTGGACGAGAACCTGGAGACGGCGGTCAAGGGGCTCTACGCCCTGGGCGACGGCTCCGGCGTGACCCACTCCCTGTCCCAGGCCAGCGCCAGCGGCGTGCACGTGGCCCGGATCCTGGCCGGCAAATACGGCAGCAGATAAACGGAAATCATTCGACCCTCCGGGAGACCGGAGGGTTTTTTGTGGGATAATCCGCAAGCTTATGCGTTTCTTCGGCGGGGAAGATATGGTATATTGAAGATACGGAGTATTTGTTAGATGAAGAGAGGTTTTTGACCATGGCAGAGGAGAAACGATTCACAAGGGCCACCTGGCAGATCATGGAGCAGCTGCTCGAGGTCGACGATCTGGAGCAGGCGCTGGCGGGGAGCCTTGACATCGTCGTCAGGACGCTGAACAGCGAGGCAGGGGCGATCTGGCTCCTGGACCCGAAGACGAACCGGCTGGCGCCGATCGACCACATCGGACCGGCGGATATCTCACACATCAGCATCGAGAACGGGTCCGGCATCGAGGGCCTGGTCACCAAGACCGGCAAGTCCGTCATGGTGACGGACGCAGCGGCGGATCCCCGCTTCGACGGCTCGGTGTTCGACGACAGCGGCCTCGTCACGAAGACGATGATCTGCGTCCCGCTGAACAATCTGCACGACGTCATCGGCTGTCTGCAGGTCGTAAACAAGCTTGACGGTTCACTTTACGACGAGGACGAACTCCAGCTGTGCGAACGGATGGCGGCTTTGGCGGCCATTACGATAGACGAAAAGGGTCTTATCGTAGACCTTGGAGAAGAGAAGGAAGTCCTCGCTTCGCTGCGGAATGTGATCAAAGAATTCCCGTCCGGCGACGGCGTCCTCCGGGTCCTCAAGGGGATCAACCTGGATATCTACAAGAACGAGTTCGTCGTGGTCCTGGGCGAGTCCGGCTGCGGCAAATCCACGATGATGAACATCGTGGGCGGCATGGACTTCCTGACCGACGGCACCCTCATCATCGAGGGAAAGGACTTCTCCCATCCGTCGGACGACGAGCTCACCATGTTCCGCAGGGAGTATGTGGGCTTCGTCTTCCAGTCCTATAACCTGATGCCGAACCTGACGGCTCTGGAGAACGTGGAGTTCATCGCGGAGCTGGTGGACGACCCGATGCCGGCGGCGGAGGCCCTGGCCAGGGTCAAGCTGGAGGAACGGGCCGACAATTACCCGAGCCAGCTCTCCGGTGGCCAGCAGCAGCGGGTCTCCATCGCCCGGGCCATCGTCAAGAAACCGAAGCTCATCCTGGCGGACGAGCCGACGGCTGCCCTGGACTACCAGACCAGCGTGGAGGTTTTGACGGTCGTCGAGGACATCGTCAGAAACCAGGGCGCCACGGTCATGATGGTCACCCATAACGCGGAGATCGCCAAGATGGCGGACCGGGTGATCAAAGTGCGCTCCGGCCGGATCGGCAACATCAAGAAGAACATGCATCCGCTTCACGCGACGGATCTGGTATGGTGATCGGCATGAAACGGACGCAGAGAAAAGACGCAATACGGAACGTCCGGAGGCAACTGGTCTCCTGGATCTCCATCGTGGTCATCGCCATGCTTGCCGTCATGGCGTACCTGGGCCTCAGCTTCACCTCCCGGGCCATCGCCCGGAACGGCAACCGGTTCTACGCCGCGACCAATTTCCGGGATGCGGAGATCATCTCCACCCTGCTCCTCACGGAGGAGGACATGGACGTGATCCGGGAGACCGAGGGCGTGGCGGAGGTGGAGGGCGCCTACCAGGCCAACGTCATCGCCCGGGTCGGCGGCATCGAGAAGGATACCGTGGTCCTCTCCCTGACGGAGCGGCTGAACCTCCCGATGGTGGTGGAGGGCCGCCTGCCGGAGAAGGCGGACGAGTGCGTGCTGGAACCCCAACTCCTGGAGTCCCTCGGCGCCTCCGTCGGCGACGACATCACCTTCACGGACAGCACCGGCTACCTGAAGAGCGGGACCTACAAGATCACTGGCGTGATCCTGCACCCGGACCACGCCTGCAGCGAGATCGCCGTGCCGGGCGACCGGTACGCGGTGGTGGCGCCTCAGGCCTTTGACCGGGAGGCTTTGGACGGCTGCTTCATGCGGGCGGAGATCCGCTACGCCGATACGGCCGGCCTTGAGCTTCGCACGAAGGACTACGACGAGGCTGCGGCGGCCACGACGGCCAGGCTGGAGGCCATGACCGAGGAACGGGCCAGGCTGCGGTCCGACGCGATCCGGAGCATGTACCAGGAGCGGATCGACGAGGCAGAAAAGGAACTGGCCGATGCGGAGAAGGAACTGGCTGACGCCCGCAAGGAGTTGGACGACGGCCACAAGGAATACGAGGAAGGGGAGGCGGCGCTGAAGGATGCCGCTGCCAAGCTCGAAGAGGGCAGGAAGACCCTGGAGGACGGAGAGGCCGAGTACACTGCCTCCGGCGAGAAGCTCGCCGCCGCGGAGACGGAACTCGCCGCCGCGAAGGCGGAGCTGGAGAACGGCAAGCAGGAGATCGAAGCCTCCAAGGCCTCCGTGCAGGATATGCTGCGGACCGCCGCGGAGCTCTATCTCGGCGACGCGGCCTCCGATATCGTCTGGAGCAGCGTCGATGCGGGGCCGGTGGACGACCCGGCGACGAGGGAGACTTTGTTCCCGGTGGCGAACGGCGTGGTCATAGACCTGAACCTGTCCATGGACCAGAACGCGGAAGCGATCCTGGGCGCCCTCGGCGTGGACATGGATGCCGCGAAGGACGAGGCGGAGCAGCAGGCGGAGAGCCTCACGCCGGAGGAGACCGACGCCCTTCTGGACGGCCTCCTCGCCGCCAAGGACAGCTACGACGCGCTGGCGGACGGAGCGAAGAAATGGGATGAAGGCCACGATCAGTACATCGCGGGCCTGAACGACTACAATGCCGGCCTCGCGGCCTATCAGAACGCCCGGGCGCAGCTGGACTACGGCTGGGCGGAGCTTGAGGCGAACCAGACCGCCTACGACGACGGGGTCAAAGACCTCGGGCAGGCGAAGAAGGACCTGGAGAAGGGCGAGGAGGAATACGCCGACGGCCTCAGGAAGTATGAGGAGGGGCAGGCGGAGCTGGAGGAGGCGAAGGCCGATCTCAAGGCCCTGAACGATTGCCGCTGGTTCGTCCTGGACCAGGAGGGCAACATGGGCAGCTTCTTCCTCCGGAACGGCACCCGCAACGTCAAGAACATCAGCGTGGCCTTCGCGCTGCTCTTCATCCTGGTCGGCGCCATGGTGATCTACGCCACGGTGGGCCGGATCGTGGAGGAGCAGCGGCAGCTGGTCGGGACGACCAAAGCCCTGGGCCTGCTGAACCGGGAGATCCTGGCCAAGTATATGCTGTTCGGCGTTTCCGGTACGGCCTTCGGCATCCTGCTGGGATTCGCCGGCGCCTACTCGATCATCCAAAGGATCGCGCTGAACGCCTACTCCCGCTTCTACATGTTCGACTGCACGGGCCTGGAGTTCCAGGCCGGCCTCGCGGCCATCGTGGCGGTCCTTGGCATCCTGCTGTCCACCCTGGCGGTGTGGAGCGCCTGCACCCAGCTGATGAAGACCACGGCGACCACCCTGATGCAGGGCAAGGCGCCGTCTGCGGCGCCGAAGGGCGGGGAAGGGAAGCGCAGCGGCTCCCTCTACAACCGCCTGATCCTCCGCAACATACGCACGGACAGGAGGAGGGTGCTGGTCACCATCGCCAGCGTGGCGGGATGCTGCGCACTGTTGGTGGCGGGCTTCACCATCCGCAACTCCATCGCCAAGGGGGTGGACCGCCAGTTCGCGGACATCCTGAAATACGACCTCAAGGTCTTCCTGGACCAGGGAGAGGCCGACGCGGAGGAGCAGGTGCGGGCGTCCCTGGAGGAAGCCGGCGCTTCCTTCGTCCCGGTGCGGGATACCAACCTGAGCTTCAAGATCGGTGAGCGCATGAGCGCCAGCGAATTCATCGTCGGCGACCTGGACGACATGGACGACTTCTTCGCCCTGCGGGACGCCTATACCAGGAAGCCTTTGGACAGAAGCGTCCACGGCGTCTACATCCACCGCATGCTGTCGGAGGTGAACGGCGTCAGGACCGGCGACCGCATCGCCCTCTACGATGAGGACATGGTGCCGCACATCGTCGTGGTGGCGGGCGTCTTCGAGGACTACGTCTGCCGGGAGATGGTGATGTCCACCCGGAGCTATGAGATGATCTTCGGCAAGGCCCCGAAGGCCAACGTCTTCCTGGCGCGGCTGGAGGGCGGGGATGCCGCTGCTCTGAAGCAGAGCCTGGAAGCCGACAGGACCGTCGCCAAGGTCGACCTCAGGGAAGAGGTCAAGCGCGACTACGTCAAACTGGCCTCCGTCCTCGACCTCATCGCCGGCGTCCTCACGGTGATCGCGGCCATGATGGCCTACTTCATCCTGCTGAACCTGGTGAACATGCAGATCCACCAGAAGAAGCGGGAGCTCACGATCATGCGGGTCAACGGCTTCACCGTCAGGGAAGTGAATGGCTACGTGGTCAGAGAAGCGGTCTTCACCACCATCGCGGGGATCGTCCTCGGCATCGCTGCGGGCGCGCTCCTGGGTTACCGGGTCCTCACCCTGGTGGAGAGCGTCGCCCTCCACGTCGTGCTGACCGTCCAGCCGCTGGCCTGGCTGCTTGGCGCCGTCATCGCCGCAGTCTTCGCCGTCGCGATCTACGCGCTGGCCCTGAGGAAGATCAAAGACCTCAAACTCACCGACGTGGCCTGAGTTCGAAAACGACACAGAAACCATCAGAATGCCCCCGCCGGCACCGCGCCGGCAGGGGCAATTATTTTTTAAAAAAAGGTGTGTATCTTTTGACTGAGATGTGATATACTAATCCAGTACGAATCCTATGTTCCGTTAGCTCAGCTGGGAGAGCGACTGGGTCACAACCAGTAGGTCGGCGGTTCGAGCCCGTCACGGAACACCAACGAAGGACAGCCTTGCGAGGCTGTCTTTTTTCGTTCCCGGGAAAAACATGTTGACATGGTGTCAGAATCGACATATACTAAAGTTACTGACACGGTGTCAGAATATGAAAGCATGAGGAAACCGAGATGAGAAAAACCACACCGGAACAGATCGCCCTGAAGAGGGAGGAGATCATCGACGCCTGCGAGCAGCTCTATCAGAAGATGAGCTTCCGGGAGATCACCATCAAGGAGATCGGCGCGATCACGTCCTTCTCCCGGCCGACGATCTACAATTACTTCGAGACCAAGGAGGAGATCTTCCTGGCCCTGTTCAAGCGGGAGTACGACCGGTGGAACGGGCAGCTGACTGCTATCCTGGAGCAGAACGAGAAGCTGACGAGGGCGGAGCTGGCGGACCTCATCGCCCGGTCCCTGGCGGAGCGGCAGCAGCTCCTCAAGCTCCTGGCCATGAACAACTTCGACATGGAGGCCAACAGCAGGCAGGAGCTTTTGACGGAGTTCAAGCAGTCCTACGGCAGCAGCCTGCACCTGATCCGCGTCCTGCTGGGGAAGTTCTGCCCGGATATGGGCGTGGCGGAGATCCAGGACATCATCTACGTCTTCTTCCCGTTCATGTTCGGCATCTACCCGTACACGGCGGTGACGGAAAAACAGAGGACCGCCATGGGGGAGGCGGGGATCGACTACGTATATCAAACCGTCTATGAACTCACCTACAGCTGCCTGACCCGGCTGCTGGGGGCGTGAGCGGCGACGTGAAGTGGGCGAAGGGCCGCCAGATCAACCGTCCGAACGAGGCGGAGATCAGGAGCTGGCTGGACGGCGTGCTGTAGGCCGGAGGCGGACATGCTGCAGGACAAAAGGTGCATCGATTTTCATAGCCGCCCTGTCACGGACGCGTTTCGGAAGGCGATGAGGCTGCTGGCAGGGGACCGGTAAATGAGGACAGGAGGAAAATGAAATGGCAGAAAAGATCGTACAGACCGCAGGCAGGAACCAGCTAGGTGAGTTCGCCCCGATGTTCGCGCACCTCAACGACGACGTGCTCTTCGGAGAAGTCTGGAACGAAGAAGCCATCGACGTCAAAACAAAATGCATCGTGACCGTCGTCGCCCTGATGGCGTCGGGGATCACCGATTCGTCCCTGACCTACCATCTGCAGAACGCGAAGGCTCACGGCGTCACGAAGCAAGAGATCGCCGCCATCGTCACGCACGCGGCGATGTACGTCGGCTGGCCGAAAGCCTGGGCGGTGTTCCGCCTCGCGAAGGAAGTCT
>CADCOV010000032.1 GCA_902803185.1 uncultured Eubacteriales bacterium | reverse complement strand
GACGATCTCCGGCTTGACGCAGCTGTATTTGACGGCGAACATCGCCTTGGCGAGGATGAAGTCCAGCCGGCCGATGCGGTGGCAGTCCTCCAGCAGGAGGCCGGAATGGTTCGCGATCTTCTTCGAAAGAACGCCCAGTACCCTTTCTTCCTCTTCCTCGATCAAAACGTTCAGGCCGTCCGCCTTCGCCGCCAGCTTGAAGACCTCTTCGTTCTTCGTCAGGGCGAAGGTCACGGACATGTAATCCTCCCCCACCTGTTCCAGATCCGGGATCTCCCGGGCGGTGGCGAGGCGCTCGTCGGAGCGCGGGATCATGATGTCGAACTTCGGGGTCAGCAGGATC
This sequence comes from uncultured Eubacteriales bacterium, assembly GCA_902803185.1. GTDB lineage: Bacteria > Bacillota > Clostridia > Peptostreptococcales > Anaerovoracaceae > Eubacterium_B. The sequence goes on along the minus strand of CADCOV010000032.1, from coordinate 2,657 downwards.
CCATACTGTTTGCTGATCTCCTCGCGCCTTCCCTTCTGCGCCCTGCGGATCGCAACGTCCAGCTGGTGCTTTTCTTTGCGGTATTCCGCCAGCTTCTCGGAGAAGTCGTCGTAGAGATAAAACGTGTTCAGCCGGTCCCCTCTCGGATCCAGCTCATCCAGGAGCTCAGCCGTCGTCAGCGGGATGAACTCCTCAGGGACGGCGGTCTTCCCCTCGGTCAGGACCTTGATGATCTTCTCGATGTCCAGCATCAGAGATTTGACCTCGAAGATCTCCACCTCGGAGAGAGAAGAGTCCGCGCTGCGGCGGATCGATCCGCTGATGTCCTTCATGCACATGAAGATCTCAGCCAGCTGTGACACCGCCTTCGGTTCTTCTTTGACGAAGGCCGTCATCTCTTCGATCCTGTCCAGCTCTGCCCTCAGCGCATCTTCCTGTCCCGGGAAGAATGGCTCGGCCGCCTTCAGCTCCTGTTTGCCGAAGGGCGTCTGGATGTCGAGCTGCCCCACGACGTAATCAAAACCCGTCTCTGCCCTGGTCTTCAAGTTGGCCAGTCTTCTGTTCGAGCCCTGTTTCATGGATGCCTCCCGACTACTTGCGCACGTCCAGGACCGGAATGTCCGGGACGGCTTTCTGCATCGCTTCGCACAGCGCGCTGCTGTCGAAGGAATACCCTTCCGGCGAGTACGGATTGACCGTGACCGCCGCTACTTTGATGTTCCGGAGCACGCTGACGCGGAAGCCCTTCTTCGCCATCTGCCGCCAGGAGATCGCATCGATGAAGATCTTGGTCGGATCCTTCAGCACGAACCTGGTGTGCTTGAACTTGGAGGGCTGGATGTCGGCGATGACGCTCTTTGTGAGCGCGCCCGGGATGAATACGAATTCCGTCTCTTCCGTGATGGCCTCGTCGATGTACCTGCCGGCGCCCAGGCCGGTCTTCAGGTCCAGCTTGCGGATCTCACCGTGTTCGACCAGCATGATCCTCTCCTCGGAGAGGTGCTCCTCGATCATCGTCCTGACCTCCCCTTCCTCCAGTTCCGGAAGGCTGTAGAGACCCACCACGTGGGCGGTCTCGGAGACCACGGTCTTGAGGCTGCGGGAAAGCACCGCGCCCGTCGCCAGGATGATGGCATCCGAGGTGTCCGGGGACGCGATGGACTTGCGGTCGATGGCGCCGTCGATCATGATGATATCGCAGCCGTAGTCGAACATCTGGCGGCACATCCTCTTGGTGTCGGCGGTGGCCACAGGCCCTGCGATCTGCACGTAGCCGCTCTCGGCGACCCTGCAGATGAGGAGTTCCCCGATGGACGTCCTGTAGTTCGTCATGTAGAGGATCTCCAGCCCGGCCTCGGCCAGGTCGTAGAGCTGTTTCGGCACGGAGACGATGGTGTCTTCGTACAGGTATACCCTCGGTTTCTCGGTGTTCGTCACCAGGTCTGTCGTCTCGCCGTCCCTGCCCGTGGAGGTGATGCCCAGACGGATCCCCTCGTCGTCCGCTTCTTCGATGAAGTAGTTCAGCGCGGTGGTCTTGCCGGCATTCTTGTGCATGCCGACGATGGACAGCGTCTTATACTGTTGTGACAGATCGTAGAATAAACCCATGCGAAGCCCTTATATTCAACAAATTACTTACTGACATAGGGAGACCCATGGCCTCCCTATGTCTTACACCGCTTCAGCGGGCAAAAAGTCCCAAAAACCCGTGGAAGCGTCATTCTTTATGCTAGTGCTTGTTTCTGAGGTGTCTCTCCAGGTTGGCCGGCTCCATGGATTTGATCTGGAGTCCTTCGCCCAGGGCGGAGACGCCGCCGAAGTTGAACTTCTTCTTGCCGGTGCAGTAATCGCAGGTGCACGGCAGATCCGGCAGACGCGGCTGGGTGTAAGTGGTGATGACACCCTCGTAGTTTCTCAGGATGATCTTGTCCGGAGTCTCGGAGATCACGTACTGAGGCATGACCGGGGTGTTGCCGCCGCCGCCAGGAGCGTCGATGACGAAGGTCGGTACGCAGTAACCGGAGGTGTGGCCGCGGAGCGCTTCCATGATCTCGATGCCCTTGGCCATCGAGGTCCTGAAGTGCTCGATGCCGACGGAGAGGTCGCAGATGTAGATGTAGTACGGTCTCACTCTGTTCTTGGTCAGCTCGTGTACCAGGTCCAGCATGATGTACTTGCAGTCGTTGATGCCTCTCAGAAGGACGCTCTGGTTGCCGAGCGGGATACCGGCATCAGCCAGCTTGCGCAGGGCTTCCTGTGCATCCGGAGTCATTTCCTTCGGGTGGTTGAAGTGGGTGTTGAGCCAGATCGGGTGATACTTCTTCAGCATGTTGACCAGCTTGTCGGTGATACGCATCGGCATGACGACCGGCGTTCTGGAACCGAGTCTGACGATCTCGACGTGGTCGATCTTGCGGAGCTCGCTGATGATGTACTCAAGGGTATCATCCTCGACCAGCAGCGCGTCGCCGCCGGAGAGCAGAACGTCTCTGACTTCCGGGGTCCTGCGGATGTAATCGATGCACGCGTCGATGTCCTCTCTGGATCTGGCACCGTCGGTCTCGCCGGCGAGTCTTCTTCTGGTGCAGTGTCTGCAGTACATGGAGCACTGGTCGGTGATCAGGAACAGAACTCTGTCCGGATATCTGTGGGTCAGG
>CADCOV010000031.1 GCA_902803185.1 uncultured Eubacteriales bacterium | reverse complement strand
TACCCGGCGATCAGGAAATCCAGGTACCGCAGGTCCTCCTCCGTCACGTCCACATACGGCGCCCGCTCGATGACGTTCGCCTCCACGCTGAGGTAGATGCGGATCTCCGGATAGACGGCCTGCAGCCGGTCGATCTCCGCCCGCATCACCGGCAGGTCCTTCCGCCTGACGCCGTAGGTCAGGTGCCCCGGCCCGTGGTCGGAGATGGCGATGGACTCCAGCCCCTTGCGGATGGCCTCCTTCACGTTGTCCTCGATGGACCCCTTGCCGTGGGAAAAGGTGGTGTGGGTATGCCAGTCCCAGGCCAGCTCGTATTTTTCGATCTCTTTCAGTATCTCGTCAGCCCTGATAGCCAATGATCCTTACCTCCGGCTCCAGCTTCCTGCCGGACTTGTCAAAGACGGTGTTCTGCACCAGGTGCATCAGGTCGATGATGTCCTTGGCCGTAGCGCCGCCCCGGTTGATCATGAAACCGGCGTGCTTCTCGGAGATCTGGGCGCCGCCCACCGCGAGGCCCTTGCAGCCCGCCTCCTCGATGAGCCTGCCGGCAAAGTCTCCCTCCGGCCGCTTGAAGAAGCTGCCGGCGCTCGGGAACTCCAGCGGCTGTTTGTCGGAGCGCTTCTTCGCCAGCTCCGCCATCTTCGCCTCGATGTCCGCCCTGTCCGCCGCCGGGAGGGCGAGCTCCGCGCTCACCACGATCTCACCGGTCCTCTGCAATCTGCTGGTCCGGTAGCCCAGCTCCAGCTCCTCAGCAGGGATCTCCTTGAGGATGTAGGCGCCGTCCTCCGGCACCAGCGCGGTCACGCTGACCAGCACGTCTTTGATCTCGCCGCCATAGGCGCCGGCGTTCATGAAGACCGCGCCGCCGATGCTGCCCGGGATCCCCGCCGCGAACTCAAAGCCTCCGAGGCCCTTCGCGGCGGCAGCTCTCGCCACCCGGGAAAGGAGGGCCGCAGCCCCCGCCCGCACCGTGCCGCAGGCGCCGGCTTCACCGGCCGCCTGTCCCTCCGGAGCCTCCGTCACCTCGATCTCCCCGAAGGCCTCCCCCAGGGTCACCACCGTGCCCTCGTAGCAGCCGTCGGCGAAGATCGTGTTGGTGCCGTTCCCGAGAAACACGTGAGGCTCGCCCTTCCGGGCGAGCTCATCCAGCACGTTCTTCAGTTCTTCCGTATTCTCAGCGGTGACGAGCCGCCGGGCGGTGCCTCCCGCCCGGAAACTGGTGAACCTCGCCATTTCCGCCTGTTCGATCACTCTCATTCCAGAATATCCTTCCTGTCGATGTTATATTTGTCGAAGGTCATGTACTCCTTCGTCTCCTCCGGGAGGTGGCGGTGCTTCAGCCGCCGCCGGATCAGCCTGCCGCCGTAGTAGTAGATCACCGCGAAGACCGGGACGCCGACGACCATGCCGACGAACCCGAAGAAGCCGCCGCCCACGATGATGGCGAACATGACCCAGAAGCTCTGCAGGCCCGTGGTGTTGCCCAGGATCGAAGGCCCGATCACGTTGCCGTCCAGCTGCTGCAGGATGACCACGAGGATCAGGAAGTACAGCGCCTGGAGCGGGCTCTCCAGAAAGATGATCAGGATCGAAGGGATCGCGCCGATGAACGGTCCGAAGAACGGGATCACGTTCGTTGCGCCGATGATGACGCTGATCAGCAGCGGATACGGCATCTTGAAGACGGTCATCATCAGGAAACAGAGGATGCCGATGATGACGGAATCGATGATCTTGCCGGAGATGAAGCCGCCGAAGGTCTTATTGGTGAAAGCCCAGAACTCCAGGACTTCTTTGGTCTGTTCCTCGTTGAAGATGGCCCGGATGATCATCCTTGCCTGGGCCTGGAACCGCTCCTTGCCGTTCAGGAAATAGACGCTGGCGATGATGCCCAGCAGGAAGTGGAACAGGGTGGTGAGGGTCACCAGCAGCTGATTGGACAGTTTCTCGAGCAGGGAGCCGACCCCCGGCAGGAGTTTCTCCTCCACCATGTCCTCCAACGTGCTCTCAAAGCGGTGCATCATCTCTTCGATCCGCGCCTGCATCACCGGATCCTCGATCAGGTTCGCCTTGTCATCCAGCCAGGCGGAGAACTGGTCGACCCGGTCCGGCAGGGTCGCCAGAACGCCGGTGATGCTGTCTATGAGCTGCGGGATCATCATGGCGATCATCCCGCCGATGATGCCGACCAGAAGCAGCACGCAGGCGATGGTGGCGATCACCTTGGACAGGGTCAGCGCCCGCTTCGGTTTCTTGAAATTCGGCGAGATCAGCCGGTAGAGCTGGCGCACCACCCAGGTGTACAGCGGGTTCAGCAGATAGGCGATGACGAATCCGAAGATGAACGGTGCCAGCACGCTCCGCGCGGTGGCGAGCCCTGCCCGGAACCCGTCGAAATGCTGCAGGATCATGAAGAAGGTGATCAGGCAGACCCCGGCGCCGAACAGCGTCGCGCCCCATTTGAAATATGTGGTCTGAAAGAGTTTTCTCATTCCGATGGCCCCTTATTCCTTTCCGAATGATATCCGGTACTATCGTACCACATCCGGCCCCGTTTTTCCACCATTCACTGCCCGTCGCTGTAGTTCAGGATGTCCCTCAGGTGGCCTCCCCGGGTCCTCTGTCCGCCGCCGCAGATCGTGTCGTAATACACGATGTTGGCGTAGAAGTCCCCGTTCTCTTCGGCGGTGATCACCGCCACCGATCCGTTCTTCCCGTCCTTCGGCCGCGGCAGGCTCCCCGGGTTCACGCAGCAGACGTCGTCCACGTATTCCACCACCGGCACGTGGGTGTGCCCGAAGCAGGCGATGGCGCAGCCGCGATCCTTCGCCGCCTCCGCCAGCTCCTCCAGGCCGTAGTCCACCCCGTGGCCATGGCCGTGGGTCACAAAGATCTCCCCCGCCGGCGTGGACGCGATGGCCTCCTCCGCCGGTCCAAAACCGTCACAGTTGCCCTTGACCGCCACGACCGGCACCCGCCAGAGCTTCTCCAGCGTCTCCGCATCCTCCTTGTGGTCGCCGCAGTGGATCACCAGATCGATGTTCCGCAGCTTCTCCCACACGTCAAAGGCCTTCCCCAGCGACCCGTGGGTGTCGCTGATCACCAGTATCCTCATTCTTCTCTCCTTCACGCCGGCGGCTCAGCAGCCTGCCTTCCCCATTTCGTAGTAGTGGCGCATCTCCTCCTCCGGCACCATGCTGCCGCCGGTCGCCCAGAGGATGTGGACCGCTTTGTCCATTTTGTCCGCGAGGCCCTTTGCCGCGAGCCAGTCCGCCGCGCCCTCGATCAAAGCCGGCCCCGGGAACGACGCGCAGGAGCTCGGCTCGATGTACAGCCCCTCCAGGTCCGCCAGCTCCGCCAGGTACGGATAGAGCTTCTCGTCCTGCACGGTGTAGCAGCCCTCCAGGATCGAAGTCATCTCGCTGCCCACCAGCCTCGACGGCCGTCCGACCGCCAGCCCGTCCGCCGCAGTCTTGCCGTCCAGCCCGATGTCCTGCACGCAGATGCCGTCGTTCAGGCCGGTCATCATGCCGAGCGTCATGCAGCAGGCGTGGGTCGGCTCCGCAAAGAAGACGTGGACGTTGTCCCCGAAGACCTGCTTGAGGCCGAAGGTGATGCCGCCCGGCGCGCCGCCCACCCCGCACGGGATGTAGACGAACACCGGATGCTCGCTGTCGCAGGCGATCCCCGCCTCCTCGAACTGGCTCACGATACGCTTGGCCGCCACCGAATACCCGAAGAACAGATCCAGCGACCCCTCATCATCGACAAAGTGGCACTTCGGATCGTTCTCCGCCGCCTTGCGCCCCTCGGCCACCGCCTTCTGGTAGTCATCCGGATACTCGATCACGGTGACGCCCTTGGACCGGAGCAGGTCCTTCTTCCACTGCCGCGCATCGGCGGACATATGGACCGTCACCTTAAAGCCCAGCGTCGCGCTGATGATGCCGATGGACAGCCCCAGATTGCCGGTGGAGCCCACCGCCACGCTGTACTCGGAGAACACCTTCCGGTACTCCTCCCCCAGCAGCACGCTGTAGTCGTCGGTCTCCTTCAGGCCGCAGCGCTCCGCCGCCACCTTCTCCGCGAACTTCAAAACCTCATAGATGCCGCCCCTGGCCTTGACGGAGCCGGACACCGCCAGGTCGCTGTCCCTCTTCAGGAACAGCCTGCCGGCGAGGCCCATCTCCTTCCTGAGGTGCGGCAGCTCAGTCAGCGGCGACTCGATCAGGCCGCCCTTGGCCTGCGTCTCCGGGAACGCCTTGGCGATGTACGG
>CADCOV010000030.1 GCA_902803185.1 uncultured Eubacteriales bacterium | reverse complement strand
CTCAGGCAGCTTGTCGGACTCGACCAGGCCCTCCGGCAGCTTGATGCCGCAGACCTCGCCGGTCTTCTGATAGCTGGCCCAGCCGGAACCGGTGATGTAGCCGCGGACGATGCACTCGATCGGCAGCATGGTCAGCTTCTCGCACATCATGCTCCTGCCCTCGAAGTACTCATTGCGGAAGAACTCCGGCATGTCGGCGGTGTCGGTGGAGATCATGTGGTTGCGGACGATGTCCTTGGTGAGGTCGAACCAGAAGTGGGACATCTGGGTCAGCACTCTGCCCTTGCCCTCGATCTTGTTCTTCAGGATCACGTCGAACGCACTGATGCGGTCCGTCGCCACCATGATGAGGCTGTCGCCGTTGTCGTAGATCTCTCTGACCTTGCCTTCCTTGATCGGTGTGTACTCTTTCATTTCGCTGTCTCCTTTACTTTCTGATCTGGCCGTTGCCGTAAATGATAAACTTGGTCGTGGTGAGCGCCAGGAGGCCCATCGGTCCTCTGGCATGGAGTTTCTGGGTACTGATGCCGATCTCGGCGCCGAACCCGAATTCGAACCCGTCGGTGAAGCGGGTGGAGGCGTTGACGTACACCGCCGCCGCGTCGATCTCGTCCAGGAACCGCTGGGCATTGCCGTAGTCCCGGGTCACGATGGACTCGGAATGGCCGGTGTTGTAGCGGTTGATGTGGGCGACCGCCTCATCGAAGGAGGATACCGTTTTGATGGAGAGGATCAGGTCCAGGTACTCCCTGCCCCAGTCCTCCTCGGTGGCCGGGACGCCGGCCGGGATCAGAGAGAGCGCCCGCTCGTCGCAGCGCATCTCCACGCCCTTGGCGCTCAGCCGCTCCGCCAGCTTCGGCAGCAGTTCCTCCGCCACCTTCTCGTGGATCACCAGGGATTCGCAGGTGTTGCAGGTGCCGATGCGCTGGGTCTTGGCGTTCAGGATGATATTCACGGCCATGTCGAGGTCCGCCGACTCGTCCACATAGACGTGGCAGTTGCCGGTGCCGGTCTCGATGACCGGGACGGTGCTGTTCTCCACGACGCTGCGGATCAGGCCCGCCCCGCCCCGCGGGATCAAAACGTCCAGATACCCGTTCATCTTCATGAGCTGACCCGTACTCTCGTGGGAGGTGTCGGTGATCAGCTGGACCGCGTCCGCCGTCACGCCCGCCTTCTCCAGGGTCGCCCTGAGGATGTCCACGATGGCGATGTTGGAGTGGATGGCGTCGCTGCCGCCCTTCAGGATGCAGGCGTTGCCCGTCTTGAAGCAGAGGGCGAAGGCGTCCGCCGTCACGTTCGGCCGGGCCTCGTAGATCATGCCCACGACTCCCAGCGGCACCCGCTTCTGACCGATCAAAAGCCCGTTCGGCCGCTTCTTCATGCCGAGGACCTCGCCGATCGGGTCCTCCAGGTCCGCCACCTGGGCGAGCCCCTCCGCGATGCCCTGGATGCGGTCATCCGTCAGCATCAGCCGGTCCAGGAGGCTCTCCTTCATGCCCTTTGCCCGGGCAGCGGCGAGATCCTTGGCGTTCTCCTCCAGCACGTATTCGCTCCGCTCCGTCAGCGCCTTGGCGCAGGCCCGGAGCACCTCGTTCTTCCTGCCGGCGTCCAGCCGGGCCAGGGCCCGGGAAGCCGTCCGCGCGTTTTCGCAGATCTGGATCAGTTCCATGTCAGCCTTCCTTCCGTAAATCCTCGTTCTGCTCTATCTACTCTCCGTCGTGGTCCGCGATGACCTTCTGGAGATCAAAACCTTCCTGCTTCGCCGCCTCGAACAGGGTGCCGATCTTCTCGCCCCCGATGATGCGGTGGATGTTGTGGAGGTCATCGCCGCTGGCGATGACGAAGTCGATGCCGCTGGCCGTGGCGATCTGGGCCGCGAAGAGCTTCGTGGCCATGCCGCCGGTGCCGGCGTTGGTCCCGGTGCTGCTCTTCCCCATGGCCAGGAGCTCCCCGTCGATGGAGGTCACCGTGTCGATGAACTTCGCCTCGGGATCCACGTGGGGATCGTTGGTGTACAGGCCGTCGATGTCCGACAGCAGGATCAGAAGATCCGCATCGATCAGGGAGGCCACCACCGCGGACAGGGTGTCGTTGTCCCCGAAGACGTCCAGGGCCTCGATCTCGCTGGTGGCCACGGTATCGTTCTCGTTTACGATCGGGACCGCGTGGAGCTTCAGCAGCTCCTCGAAGGTGTTCTTCGCGTTCCTGCCGCTGATGCCGCCGGTGACCGCGTTCTTGGTGATCAGCACCTGGGCAGCGATCTGGTTGTATTCGGCGAAGAGCTTCTGATAGACCATCATCAGCCTCGCCTGGCCCACCGCCGCACAGGCCTGGCGCTCCGCCAGAGCCGCCGGCCTCTCCTTGAAGCCCAAAGCGGTCCGGCCCACCATGATGGCGCCGGAGGTCACCAGCACCACGTCGATGCCCCGGTTCCTGAGGTCGGAAAGCTCCCTGACCAGGATCTCCAGCTTGATCAGGTCCAGCCGCCCCGTCTCCTGATGGGTCAGCGAGGAGGAGCCGATCTTGACCACCACTCTCTTTTTATCTTTGAATGTCTCTCTCTTGTCCATGTCTCGTCAAAACCTTCCGTGGGCCCTGAGGGTCTCGATGATCGCGTCCACCGTGCCCTCCACGCTGAGTCCCGCCGCATCCAGCTCGATGTCGCAGCGGGCCGCGTACAGCGGGGACCGTTCCTCGTAGAGGTTCTCCAGGGTCTGTCCCGGCGCCAGGGTCACGCCCCGGCTGTTGATGTTGTTCAGCCGCTTCAGGATGTCTTTGAGCGGCGTGTGGATGTAGAGCACCGTCCCGGTCTTCCGCATCCGGTCCAGCGCCGCCGGGTAATAGACCGCGCTGCCGCCGGTAGCCACCACCGTGTTGGTCACGTCCACGTCCATCAGGACCTCCTCCTCGATCTTCGCGAAGGCCTCGAGGCCCTGCGTGTCGATGATCTCCTGCAGGGTCTTCCCCGCCCGGAGCTGGATGGTAAGGTCCGTATCCAGATAATCCTTGCCCATGGCCTTGGCCAGGACCACGCCCACCGTGCTCTTGCCGCAGGCCGGCATGCCGATCAGAAAAATGTTATTCAAGGTCGATCTCTCCCATTTCTGCCATCGTCACCTGTCTGTCATCGCCCATGAGCTCGTGTTCGTCCGTCGCCAGGGTGTCGCCGATGTCCTCGATCTCCGGCAGGTCCTTCAGGGACTCGAAGCCGAACTGCTTGAGGAAGGTATCGGTGGTCCCGTACAGGATCGGCCGGCCGATGCCCTTGGAACGGCCCACCTCCCGGACCAGTTCTTTCTTCTGCAGGCCCTCCATGATGCGGTCGCTCTTGATCCCGCGGATCGCGTCGATCTCCGCCTTGGTCACCGGCTGCTTGTACGCCACGATGGCCAAAACCTCCAGCGCCGCCTGGGACAGCTTCCTGAGCTTCACCGGGGTGCACAGCTTCTCCACATAATCCGCGTTCTCCGCCCGGGTCGCGAACTGGAAGGCGTCCCCCACCCGCCGGATCAGGATGCCCCTGCCCTCCTGGTCGTACTCCTTCTGGAGCTCCAGGAAGCACTCCAGAGCCTCCTCCTTCGTGATATCGCAGGCCTCCGCCGCCGCCTTCGCATCCAGGGGTTCTCCCCAGATGAACATCAAAGACTCCAGCGCGGATTTGGCCACTTTCTTACTCTGCATGACTGGTCTCCTCTTCCGGTTTGATCTCCGCCGGCGGCACGACGAAGATCTCGCCGTACAGCCCGCTCTGTTTCGCGTCCAAAATGCGGTCCTTCATCATCTGGAGGATGGACGCGAAGGTGACGATCACGTCGTAGCGGTCCTTTTTGTTCGGGACCAGCTCCTTCATGGAGATCCGCCCGATCCCCCGCTTGAAGATGGACCGGATCTTCTGGCGGATGAAGCTGATGCGCCCCTCCATCGTCGCCTTCTCCCGCTCGATCCGCTGGTAGTGGGACTTGACGTCCGCCACCCGCTTCTCCCTCTGCAGGAAGAGCTTGAAGGCCTCGACGAACTTGTCCAGGCTGAGGGACAGCACTTCGTCCGGGTGGTCCAGGTACTCCGAGATGTCCTCCTGCGGCTTCTCGAAGAGCAACGCGTTCTGCTCCTGGCGCTCGCCCAGGACCTCCGCCAGCTCCTTGAACCGCTTGTACTCCAGCAGCCGTTCCACCAGCTCGCTCCGCGGATCCACGTCCTCTCCCAGGACGTCCTCCTCCGTGCTCCGGGGCAGGATCATCCGGGATTTGATGTCGATCAGCGTCGCCGCCAGGACCATGAACTCCGCAGCGACATTGAGGTCCATCTCCTCCATGCCGCGGATGTAGGCCAGGTACTGCTCGGTGATCTCGCTCACCTGTATATCATAGATGCTCATTCTGGCGTTTTCGATCAGGTAGACCAGCAGGTCGAAAGGCCCCTCGAAAAGCGGCAGACTCACCTTGTAACTCATGGATTCTCCGTTGTTCTCCGGGCGCCGCCTATTCGGCTCCGCCCTTCATGATGGCCGCGAGGCTCTCCGTGTACGGCGGCCGCGCGATGCCCTTCTCCGTGATGACGGCGGTGATGTACTTCGCCGGGGTCACGTCAAAGGACGGGTTGTAGGTTTTGACGCCCTCCGGCGCCATCGGCTTCTCGTACCACATGGTGCGGATCTCGTCGCCGTCTCTGAGCTCAATGTGGATGTCGTCGCCGGTCGGCGTATCCAGGTCGATGGTGGAGGTCGGCACGTACATGTAGAACGGGATGCCGTACTCCTTCGCCAGGATCGCCACGCCGGAGGTGCCGATCTTGTTGGCGCCGTCGCCGTTCCTGGCCATCCGGTCACAGCCCACGACCACCGCGTCGATCCAGCCGTTCTTCATGACGATGGACGCCATGTTGTCGCAGATCAAAGTCACGTCCACGCCGGCCCTGGAGAGCTCCCAGCTGGTGAGGCGGGCGCCCTGCAGCAGCGGCCGGGTCTCGTCGGCGAAGACCCTGAACCCGTAGCCCCGCTCCTGTCCCAGGTAGATCGGCGCCAGGCAGGTGCCGTACTTGGCGGTGGCGATGGTGCCGGCGTTGCAGTGGGTCAGGATGCCCATGCCCGGCTCGAGCAGGCTGAGGCCGTACTCGCCCATGGCCTTGCAGGCGGCCACGTCCTCCAGGCGGATCTTCTCCGCCTCTGCGAGCATGAGGGCTTCGGCGTCTGCCACGCTCCCGAGGCTCCCTGCAGCCTTCGCTTCCCCGAAGACCCGCAGCATGCGGCGCACAGCCCAGGCCAGGTTCACCGCCGTCGGCCGGGAGGTGATCAGATATTCCCCGGTGTTCCTGAGCAGGGCCTCGTAACCGGCGAGATCTTCCGCCTTTCCCCGAGTCACGACCGCAAGCCCGTAGGCGGCGCCAACCCCGATGGCCGGGGCGCCCCGCACCTTCAGCTTCCGGATGGCGTCCCAGACGTCCTCCGCGGTCTCCATCTTCTCATATATCTCCGCCCCCGGCAGTGCGGTCTGATCCAGGAACAAAAGCGCTCCATCCTCATACCGCACAGGTGCCAGGTCGAACAGTTCATTTCTTTCCATTCACTACCCCTCCAAGGCATAAATCTACAAATACTAATGTAGCACAAGAAGCCGCTGATTGCAATGTTTGAGGGCGGCGGGCCGGGCGGTTTTTGGCGCGGGATCTCCCCATTACAAAAGCCCCGGCTGCGGGAGCCGGGGCTTGGGGTTTTGTTGGATTCAGCTGTCCTTGGAGGAGAGCAGGACGCCGGCGATGGTCAGCACCAGGCCGACCGCCGTGTACCAGCCGCCCGGGTCTCCCAGGAGCAGCACGCCGCTGATGACGCCCACCGCCGTGACGGAGTTGGCAATGATGTTGTTCGCCACCGCCGTGTCCATGACCACCATCAGGCGGTTGAAGATGAAGTAGCAGAGGGCGGAGCAGCCCAGGCCCAGGTAGAAGGTCAGGGCCAGCGCTTCCGGATGGGCCGCCAGTGCGGTGAAGGTCGCCACTTCGTTCCCCATGGCGATGTTCTCGATGTGGAAGACGAGGCAGCCCACGAAGGCCATCATGGCCGTGACGGTGATGCTGTTGTAGCCGGCACCGGCCCGCGGGCTCGTCAGGGCGTACAGGGCGCCGGTCAGGATGGTCAGCCCCAGGGCCACGAAGCCCGCCGCCCGGCCGCTCAGGGAGAAGCCCGGCGCGAAGTAGGTGCAGACGAACACGCCCGCGAAGGCGATCAGGATCCCGAAGAGGACCGCCGGCTTCGCCTTCCGATGGAAGAAGACCACCTGCATCAGCAGGACCACGCAGGGGATCGTCGCGATGAAGATCGCGCTGGTCGACGCGCTGGTCAGATCCACCGCATAGGTCTCGAAGACCGAGTACAGGCAGGGTTCGATGATCGCGTTCAGCACGAGGAATTTGAATTCCGGCTTGTGCACGTCGATCCTGAGCTTGCCGATGAGGACCAGGATCAGGAAGAAGATCGCCGCCACCGTCCAGCGGGCGGTCAGCACCTGGATCGGCTCCAGCCAGCGCAGCATGATCTTGATCGACAAAAAGGACGTGCCCCACATCAGTGAGGCCACGATCACCATCAATAAAATTGTGACTTTGCTCGTTTTATTCTTGTCCATTCTTGTTGATTGCAAAGCCTGTCCGCAGGCTCGGATAGCGCTGGATCACCTTCGCCAGAAGGATGCCCAGCACGCCGCAGCCCAGCACCTCGCCGATGCAGACCGTCAGCATCATGAACGGGATCGGCAGCGGGACCGCGTAGGCGTATTTCAGCACAAAGGGCACGATCAGGGAATTGGCGATGATCGGAGGAAGCGGCGCCAGGAAGAGGTTCGTCCTGCGGAGCATATAGGTCCCCACCGCGCCGATCAAAGTCGCCAGGCTGCCGAAGATGATGTCCGGCAGGACGGCGCCGCCCAGGATGTTCCCGAGCAGGCATCCCAGGAAGACGCCCGGGATGGCTGCAGGCGTAAAGAAAGGCAGGATGGTCAGCATCTCCGCTGCCCGAAGCTGCACCTCGCCGAAGCTGAAGGGTGCCAGCAGCACGGTAAGCACCACGTAGATGGCCGCGATCATCGCTGCCTGCGTCATAAACAGTAGTTTGGAATTTTTCATAGTAATAGTTCTCCCTAGTTTTTTTGATCGGGGACATTTCCCCCGCGAGTGGATGGTCACGAACACTCGCAAAGCCGCGCGGCCCCATTGCCGCACACGATGGACATTATATCAGATGTGCTGTAAAAATCAACCGTTTTCCTTCACCCACCGCTTCGCCGGATCCAGCTTCTGCACGACCGCGTAGCAGATCAGGGCGATGCCGATGCCGCCCACGATGTCCAGGAAGTAATGCTGCTTGGTGGTGACGGTGGAGACCGAGATCAAAAGCGCCATGATCAGGGAATACCAGCGGACGCCCTTGGAGACCTCCTCCCGCTTCCGGATGCCCAGGTAGCAGTACATGCTGATCAGGCAGTGGTAGGACGGGAACAGGTTGAAGGCCCGCTCTCCTCCATCCGCGCCGTAGACCGTGCGCAGCAGCGCGTAGAAGATGCCGGGCTGATCCGCCATCTCCATCAGGCCCTCCGCCGTGCGGTCCATGTAGGTCGGCAGGAACCAGAAGATCAGGAACCCGATGATGTAGGCTGCGGAGAGGCCGATCATGTAGTTGACGAAATTCCGCTTCGCCGTCAGGGACGCGATCATCGGCCCCATGATCCAGAAGACGTAGGAGAACAGATAGATGGTCGCGAAGATCGGGACGAGCGGGATCGCGTCGTCGATGACCGGGACCTTCGGGCAGATGGCCCAGCTGACCGTCCCGGTGACGTTCGCCAGGAGATTCGCCAGCCGGTACATGCCGTACTGCAGCGCGAAATACACGAATCCCAGGATCCATCCGTAAGCCGGGATCTCTTTGATGCGCTTCCAGAGATAACTCATACCCTTCCTCCTCTCATCTAACAAAGCACGCCTGCGCGGCGCAGCAGTTCATCCAGCGGACCCCCCTGTTCGTAGAACCGGATCTTGGCCACCGTGACGCGGCCGCCCTGGTTCAGATAGTAGCCGTAGACCCGCTGCGGGAGCGCTTCACCGCCGCCCAACAAAGCGAAGTCCGGGCTTGCGGCGATCCAGTTCAGATCGTCCTGATCCATATTGTAAACCGTTAGATTAACCGAGTATACGTTATAGCAGTTCAGCTTGCATTTCAGGGATTTCCCGACGCTGATACCGAGCTCGCTCCGCTCCTGGGAATCGACCCTGGTGCAGGTGACGCCTTCCACGGCGGCGCTGCGGACCCTCTGCTCGATCCGGCGGAAGATCTCCATCGGTTCCGCCTTGCTGCTCTCTTTGGTATTGCCGATGAAACGGGTGCCGCCGACCACGGCCTTGAGCTCCTGCAGCGCTTTGCAGGTCTCCGGGGCGATGGTCTCCGGGGCGATGGTCTCTGGGGCGAGGGCTTCTCTTCTGATCCCGAAGCCCTTCTCCAGGATCACCCGGACCTCCTCGTGCTCGTCCATCAGGTTGCCGATCGCCGTGGCGTTTTCTGCCGGCTCCCCCGCCAGCAGGTCGTCCAGCTCATCGTAGACGTCCTTCATCTTCTTTTGCAGGAGCAGGATGCCGTAACGCCCCTCCTGCCCTTCCGCCTGCCCTTCGCCCACGCCGCCGGACCGTGCCCGGTCCACGCACTCGTAAAGCTTCAGCAGGTTGAATCCCCGTTTGATGGTCCGCGGGTTCCGCTCATCGAAGGCCCTAAGGATCGCGAGGTATCTCGCCACGTCCTTCGTGCCGGACTGTTTCTGCACGTACTCAGTCAGGTCGTAGGCGTTCATCGGCAGCTCGAAAGGCACCTGGATGATCTTGTCGAAGAACCGGTGGGCCTTCTCCTCGGAGAAATCCGCCCCGTACTTCTTGCTGAGTCCCTGTTCCACGACCTCCAGGTCCACCGCCAGGATGAAGACGCAGCCCTCGCAGTCCATGAAGTTCTTCAGACCCTCCAGGAGTTCCACCGCCATCTGCGGCTCCAGCCGGTCCAGATCGTCCACGAAGACGTACAGTCGGCCGTCCTCCCCGACCACATCCTCCACCAGGGAACGCAGCGTATCCTTCATGCCCAGCACGGCCCGGGACGCTTCCGACATCCGAGCCATATACTGCTCCGGGGTTTCTTCCTTATCCCGGGGTTCAGAAAGCGACTTCATGTTCGCAGCGGTGTTCCAAATGAACCCGCCCACCGGATGGGCCTGGATCCCGGCACCGATCAAAGCGGCGATGCTGCGCATCGCTGCCAGCGCCACACTCACCTTATCCGTATCCTTCGCCTTTTCGGACAGCTTCTCGATCAGCATGTGCAGGAGCGGAATGATCAGCTTGCCGCTGCCGTCCGCCACGGCGAACTGCCAGGTGTTGAACCAGATGCTGTTCTTCGGCTCCTCTTCGGAATCGCTGCCGCCCGTGTCCTTCAGCCGGTCTCTCACCTGCTGCATGGCGGTGGTCTTGCCGCTCCCCCAGTCGCCCTGGATCGCCACGGTCATCGGCGTGTCGCAGCTCTTCACGAAGGCCGCGATGCCGTCAAAATACTGTTTCATCCCAAGGAGATCTTCCTCCGAGACCTGGTCCGAACTGCCGATCACCTGTGCCTTATTCTTCTTCATACCGGTACCCTCCGTTTGGGTCTATTATAGCAGATTGTACAGGCGCCTGCCACTCCTTGAGCGACAAAGGGCGGCCCGCCGGGCCGCCCTAAGGCTTTGATCATTCGAATGGTACGCTCACCTGGAGTGCGCCGCCCCGCACCATCGGCCGGCCGAGGGCGAAGACGCTGTCGATCGTGAGATCCTCGGTGAGCAGCAGGATGTCCGCGTCGGCGCCCGGTGCCAGCAGGCCCTTCCGCGGGTAGAGCAGAAGTCCCTTTGCCACGTTCTCCGTGACCGGGCGGATCGCTTCCTCCAGCGGCATGCCCTGGGCGACCATGGCTTTGATCGTCTCGTGCAGGGTGGCGATCTTGCCTGCGCCGATGCCGATCATCTCCTTCTTCTCGTTCCAGATCGGCAGGCTGCCGTTGCTGTCGGTGCTGATGGTGACCCGGCCCTGCGGCGCCTCGGAGAGGGCCTTGATCAGGAGCCTCGCCCGCTTCGGCACGTCGTCCGGGTCGCAGGTGAAGTCGATGTAGCCGCCCATCTTGGCAAACCGCATGGCCGCGTCAAATTTCGCAGCCAGATGGGTCGGCCGGAAGACGCTGATCGGGACGTCGGAGCGCTCCAGGGCCTCGAAGATGATGTCCAGCTGGGACGGGCCGCTGCCGGTGTGGAGATGGACGATGCCCGCTTTGCCGGACAGAAGGCCCGCCACCCTGGCGTCGGAGGCCAGGCGGATCAGCTCCTCCGTGGTGATGTTGGCGGACCGGTGGTCGCAGATCGCGATCTTGACGCCGATGATCTCGTCGACAAAGGTGATGTCGTCCATGACGCTGCCGGTCAGTGTCGGCGACGGATACCGGTAATTGCCGGTGAGGCACCAGGCGCTCATGCCGAACTCCTTCAGGGCCTTCGTCTTCGCCACCAGGTTCGCCACGCTCCGGGTGGTGCCGTCGGTCCCGAGGAGGCCCACCAGCGAAGTCACGCCGGCGCAGACCGGCTCGCTGAGCCTGAGGGGCGGCACCTGGGTGATGAAGCTGCCCTCGCCCCCGCCGCCGGTGACGTGGACGTGCTGGTCGATGTAGCCCGGGATGGCCCGCATGCCGTAGGCATCGATGACCTCCATCCCCGGGAACTCGCAGTTCAAAGCATCGTCGATGGCCTCGATGCGCTGTCCCGCGATCAAAATATCGCTCCTGCGCCAGGCGTTCTCCCGGAACACCCGCGCGTTCCTGATCAAACGGATCATAGTAGTCCTCCTAAGCGGCTCCCCCGCTTACATGCATGATATTGGGCAAAGGTGCATTTGTCAAGGCATGCAGGCAACTGCTGCTTGAAAATAGCTGAAAAACAGGCAGAGAGGAGACCCTCTCTGCCTGTTTCATTTCTATCCTGCGTTTGCCCTTATGCCTTGTAGGTCAGGCTCTTGCCGCTGGTGTAGCCGCCGGTGGCTGCGCCTACTGCCTTCACGGTGAAGTAGTAGGTCTTGCCGCTCACGAGCTTGGACTTCGGCACGGTGTAAGAGGTGCCGGTGACCTTGCTCTTCGCGGTCTTCCACTCGCCGCCTTTTTCCTTGTACATCACGGTATAGGTCTCAGCGCCCTTCACTTTGCTCCAGGTCACTGTGACGCCGGCGCTGACCTTCTTCGCGCTCTTCACTGTCGGAGCCTCGAGCCAGGTCTTCGCCTTGCCGCTGGTGTAGCCGCTGGTCGCGGCGCCCTTGGCTTTGATCGTGTAGTAGTACTTGGTGCCGCTCGTCAGCTTGTCCTTCGGGACGGTGTAGGTGGTGCCGGTGATGCCGGAGGCCAGTGTCTTCCACTTGCCCTTTTCCGTTCCGTACATCACGACGTAGCTCTTGGCGCCGTCCACCGCGTTCCAGGTGAGCTCGGTGCCGCTGCTCTTGTTGACCAGGGAACTGATCACAGGAGCGACCAGCCAGGTCTGGACCTTCTCGTTGGAGTAGGCCTCCGCCACGCCGAGGGCTTTGACCCTGTAGGTGTAGCGGGTACCGCCGGTGAGCTTGCTCTTCGGGACCACGTAGACGGTGCCCTGGGCGTTCGCTTCCGCGACCGTCCACTCGCCGTCATCGGTCTTCATGCTGACCTCGTAGCCCGTGGCTCCCTCGACCTCGGTCCAGGTGAGCTCGGTGCCGGCGCTGAGGTTGCGGGACTTGGTGATCTTGATCTCGGTGAACGCCGGGATGACGACGCTCTCCGG
>CADCOV010000029.1 GCA_902803185.1 uncultured Eubacteriales bacterium | reverse complement strand
TGCCGGCGATGGGGGTCGAACCCATACGGTGTCGCCACCACGGGATTTTGAATCCCGCACGTCTGCCAATTCCATCACGCCGGCACATATCAAAAGAAATTTTAACACAACGCAAAACCGCCGTCAAGTTCATACGGCTGGACTTTCTCCCTGACTGATGATAAAATATGCTGGAAAGGAGGCCTGCTATGAAAGATATGAAGACCCTCATCGGGGACACCCTGGGCGAAATGGTGAAACAGAAATCCTTCGATCAGATCACCGTGACGGAGCTTGTGGAAGCCTGCCACATCTCCCGACAGACCTTCTACTACCATTTCCAGGACCTGCTCGACGTCGTCGATTTCGTCGTCAAGAAGACGCTGGATGAGATCCTCGCCCGCTCCGGGGAAGCGGATGATCTCTACACCGCGATCCGCACCATCGTCTACCACGTCCAGGAGATCCAGCCGGTCCTGCAGAAGGGCCTGCGCTCCAACCGCCGGGAGCAGATGGAGAGCATCATCTCCAGCACGATCCGCCAGGCGCTGGATGTGTACTTTGACGACCTCCCGGTGCCGAAGGACGTCCCGGAGGGAGACATCAGCATCATCAAAGACTTCTACGCCTACGGGATCATGGGGTTCCTGATCGATCACCGCATCAGCACCGAGACCGAGGCGGTCATCCTGGCCGGCCGGATCTACCGGCTCATCTCCCTCGCCCTCATGAACTACTAGAGCGAAAGAGCGCTTCCGGAAGGGAGCGCTCTTTTTCATACCCTGGCAAAGAAAAACACCGTTCTCATCGAACGGTGTTTCCTATGGTGCGGCCGACTGGACTTGAACCAGCACGGTTGCCCACACGCCCCTCAAACGTGCGCGTCTGCCTATTCCGCCACGGCCGCATAGCAACCAATATGGTCGACCATTAAATATTACCACATTTCAACGAAAAAGCAAGTGCTTTCTCATACATTTTTTATCCATTCTGCGGGTTGTTTCTCGTGACCTTCCGTTTCCAGGACCAGTTCGCGGCGCCGCGGAACGGATCGTACCAGGCCGGGCTGCCGGTGCTCTGGAAGGTATCCACGGACAGGAAGTAGTAATTCCGGTAGCAGATGGCAAGGTACGGCACCTGTTCGTTCAGGGACTGCTTCAGGGTCTCGAAGGCCGCGAGCTGCTCCCCGTTGCTTAAGGTCCGCTCCAGGGCGGCCGCCTGCTTGAAGACGTCGCCATCCTTGTAGCCGATGTAATTGCTCTTGGTCAGGAGCTGGGACATCTTGAACTGCTTGTCCATCTTGATCCCGCCCAGGAGCATGTCGAACTTGCCGCTCTTCATCCGGGAAGTGAAATCGTCGGCGGAGAGCTTGACCACCTCGACCTCGACGCCGGCCGCGGCCAGATCCTCGGCGATGCTGTAGGCCGCCTCCACCCTGCTGCCGTACTTCTTGGAGACGATGAGGGTGAAGCTCACGACCTCCCCTTTCTCATCCTCCAGCAGGCCGTCCTCGTTGGAGTCGACCAGGCCTGCAGCGAGCAGGCTGTCCGCCGCTTCCTTCGGCTCGAAGGCGATGGTGTTCGCTTTGTCCGTTCCCAAAAATCCCGGATAGTACAGGGAGTCGGACACGACCGCCGCATCCCCGTAGTCGTCGGTGACGATGGCGTCCCGGTCGATGGACCGGGCGATGGCGCTGCGGATCTCCTGGCGGGCCAGCAGCTCGTTGGAGAAGTTGAAGCCCAGGTATTCCAGTTCCCCGGAGGTCACCGGACGGCACAGGAGGTTCTTGTCCTCCGCGATGGCGACGGATTCCGGTTCCCGGAAGAGACCGGCGGTCACCGCGTCCATGGTCATGAGGCCAGGGATCGTGGTCTTGTCCTTGACGAAGGTGATGCGGATCGGCAGCGCCGGTTCCCCCTTATAGTAGTGCTCGTTCGGCTCCAGGATCAGCTCCTTCCCCTCCTCGTACTTGCCGTAGGCGTAAGGGCCGGTCCCCAGGGCGAACCGCTGCCCGTCCTCGTACTCCGCGTCGGAGACCAGCGGGAACACCAGGTTGTCCAGGGAGGCGTCGGAGGTCTTTTTGAAGGTCAGCCGGAAGCTCTTGCGGTCGTGGATGTACAGGAGGTCGATCTTGTTCGCATACACGTAGTACGGGGACTTGGAGCCCGCCGCCACGATGGCGTCGATGGACCGGTTGACGTCGTAGGCGTCCAGGGCCGACCCGTCGGAGAAGTAGATATCGTCGCGCAGGGTGATCTCCACCGCGCCGTTCTCCGGATCGGTCTCGTAGGACTCCACCGCGTCCGGCACCACGTTCAGGGTGTCGTCCAGGGTGAACAGGCTGCTGTAGACGAGCTGGTTGATGAAGTAGACGTCCTCATCGGTGGATTTGAAGACATTGAAAGACTTCGGCTGGTAGGTCGCCAGCCGGATCTCGTCGGTCTCCGCCAGTTCCGTGATCTTCCCCGGCTCGACCTTCTCCGCCTCCTCCCGGTTCTGTACGATGGTCACCGTGGCGATGACGCCGGAGACCACGGCGATGATCACGATCACCGCGACGATGTGGCGGTGAAGGTAATCGAACACCAGGCGAAGTCCCGCTTTTCGGTTGTCTTTCTTATAATTCAGCATAACGCTCCAATACTCTGTCTATCTGATCGTAAAGGCTCGCGAGGTCGCCGCTGTTGTCGATCACCTCGTCCGCCAGTGCTTCCTTTTCTTCCTGCGGCATCTGGGAGGCGATGCGGGCCTGCACCTGCTCCCTCTTCGCGCCGTCCCTTGCCATGACCCGCCGGATCCGGACCTCCTCCTCCGCGGACACGGTCCAGACGGCGTCGCAGAGCCCCTCGCAGCCATACTCGAAGAGCAGCGGGATGTCGAAGAAGACCAGGCCCTCCTGCCCCTGTTCGGCCAGCTGCCGCTTCCTCTCCTCCATGATCCGCTTGACCTCGGCGGTCACGATGGATTCCAGCAGCGCTTTCTTCTCCGGTTCGGCAAAGACCAAAGCGGCCATGGCCGCCCGGTCCAGGTTCCCCTCCTCCGTCATGACGGAAGGGCCGAAGGCCTCCTCGATCCGCGGGAGCAGCGGGCTCCCCGGCGCGGTCACCTGATGGGAGATGCGGTCGGCGTCGATGATCGGGTAGCCGAGCCGCGCGAGATAGGCGGAGACCGTGGACTTGCCCGTGCCGATCCCGCCCGTTAATCCGATGGCGTACATCTTGCGCTCCTATTTCAAATCGTACCAGGTGCTGCCGGTGTTGAGGTCGCTCAGGAGCTCCACCTTCAGCGACATGGCGTTCTGCATGTTGCGGACGAGAAGCTCGGAGACCGCCTCCTGCTCCTCCGGCGGCGTGTCGATGATGAGTTCGTCGTGGACCTGGAGGATCAGCTTGGCTTTGTAGCCCTTCTCCGTCAGCTCCCGGTATACCGCGATCATGGCGAGCTTGATGATGTCCGCGGCGCTGCCCTGGATCGGGCTGTTCATCGCGAGGCGCTCGCCCAGCATGCGGGTCATGTAATTGGAAGAACGGATCTCCGGGATGTACCGGCGGCGGCCCAGGATGGTCTCCGTGTAGCCGTTCTCCCTGCAGAAGGCCACCTGCCCGTCCATGTAGGCTTTGACGGCCTTGTGCTTGTCGAAGTAATCCTCGATGTAGCGCTCCGCTTCCTTCCTGCTGATGTGGAGCTCCTCCGAGAGGCCGAAGCCGCTCATGCCGTAGATCACGCCGAAGTTCACCGCCTTGGCCCTGCTGCGGTCCAGCGGCGTCACCTCGTCGTAGTCCAGCCCGAAGACCCGGGCCGCGGTGGTGCGGTGGATGTCGGCGCCCCTGTTGAAGGCGTCGATCAAAGATTCGTCCCCGGAGAGATGGGCCAGGACCCTGAGCTCGATCTGGGAGTAGTCCGCGCCGATCAAAATGTTCCCCGGCGACGGCCGGAAGGCCTTCCTGAGCAGGCGGCCGTACTCGCTGCGGATCGGGATGTTCTGCAGGTTCGGCTCGGTGCAGGAGATCCGCCCCGTGGCCGTGACGGTCTGCTGGAAGTGGGCCCGGATGCGGCCGTCCTCCCCGATCAAAGGCTTGAGCCCCTCCACGTAGGTGCTGTTCAGCTTGGTCAGCGCCCGGTAGCGGAGCACCAGGTCCACCAGCGGGTGCTTGTCCCGGATCTTCTCCAGGATCTCCGCATTGGTGCTGTAGCCCTTCTTGGTCTTTTTGCCGGACGGGAGGCCCAACTTGACGAACAGGATGTCCCCCAGCTGCTGGGTGGAGTTGATGTTGAAGGTCTCCCCCGCCGCCTCGTAGATCTTTTCCGTCAGGTCTGCGATCTCCGCCTTGAGCTCCTGGCCGAAGCGGTCCAGTTCCTCGCCGTCCGCGCAGAAACCGACCTCCTCCATGGAGGCCAGGACCGGGATCAGCGGCAGCTCCGCCTCCTCGAGGACCCGGTCGGCGCCGGCCTTCTTCAGCCGGACCGCCTGGAGGTCCTTAAGGTCCGCGATGGTCCTGCAGAGGGTCTTCCCGTATTCCCGTTCCTTCTCGGCGCTGTCTCCCAGCATGTCCATCTGGGCGTTGGCCTTGGCGTATTCCGCTTCGCTTTGGATCTCCCGGTGGAAGAGCTCCATCGAGAGGACCTTGAGGTCGTAGGTGGAACGGGCAGGCTCCAGCACGTACTGGGCCACCGCCGTGTCGTATCCGGTCTCAAAGCCGTAGAGACCGTGGCGGCGCAGCACATACAGCGCACGGATCAGATCGTGGCCGCAGAGCCTGAGCTTCTTATCGTTCAGGATCGACGCCGCCTTTTCGGTCAGGGCGTCATCCCCGTTCACATGGTAATAGGTGCCGCCGCTGAGCAGGGCGATCCCCTGGATGGTCGGCAGCCCCACGTGGGAGTGGTCGGAGAACAGGTGGAACACGACCTCCGCGCCTTCCTCGATCTTCTCGAGGGCGGCGAGGTCCTCCTCCCCGCGGATCAGGATCTCTTCTTTGATCTCCGCCGTTTCGGCCGCGGCCGCCGGCGCCTCCTTCTCCGTGAAGTGGAGCCGCTTCAAAAAGGTGTTGAACTCCAGCTTGACGAAGAGATCGATGAGCTTGTCCCGGTCCGGCTCCCTCACCTTCATGGCATCGAGGTCGAAGTCGATCGGCACGTTGGTGATGATCTCCGCCAGATGGCGGCTCATTGCGGCGAGCTGGGCGTTGTCCTCCACCTTCTGGCGGAGCTTCGCGTTCTCGATCTCGTCGGTGCGGGCCAGGAGCTCCGCGACGGAACCGAACTGCTTCAGCAGCTTGATGCCGGTCTTCTCGCCCACGCCCGGGATCCCCGGGATGTTGTCGGACTGGTCCCCCATCAGGCCCTTGAGGTCGATGAACTGCTCCGGGGTGAGCTCGTAGCGCTCGATCATCTTCTCCCGGTCGTAGAGGTCGAACTCGGAGATGCCCTTGCGGGTGATCAGGACCTCGGTGGTGTCGGAGGCCAGCTGCAGGGCGTCCCGGTCGCCGGTGATGATGAGTGGCGACAGCCCCTGCTCCTCGGACGCCTTCGCCAGGGTGCCGATGATGTCGTCCGCCTCGAACCCGTCGATCTCCAGGCACTGGATGTTCATGGCGGCGAGGATGTCCTTCATCAGAGGGATCTCCATCGCCAGCTCCGGCGGCATCTTGCGGCGCCCGGCCTTGTAATCCTTGTATTCCTCGTGGCGGAAGGTCGGCGACTTCCGGTCCCAGGCCACGGCGATGCGGTCCGGGGCGTAGTCGTCGAAGATCTTATACAGCATGTTCAAAAAACCGAAGATCGCCTGGGTGTAGACACCCTCCTTGGTGATCATCGGGCGCATCATGGCGTAATAGGCGCGGTTGATCAGGCTGTTGCCGTCGATGATGACGATTCTCTCTCCCATGTTCAAGCCTCTCCCTCAGGCAGGACCTCTTCGCCCACGATGTCGTAATCGAAGGCGTCGGTCACCTTGACGGTAACGATGTCGCCGGCGCTGTGCGCCAGAGGCGACGTGAAGATCACGGCGTTGTCGATGTCCGGGGCGTCGTAGCGGGTGCGGCCCAGGTAGGCGCCGTCCTCGTCTAAGCCGTCCACCATGACCTCATAACAGCCGCCGATCATGGCCAGGTTGGCCTCTCTGGAGATCTCCATCTGCCGGCGCATGATGCCGTCCAGGCGGATCTCCTTCTCCTCCTCGTCGATCTGGTCCGGCATCTCCGCCGCTGCGGTGCCCTCTTCCCTCGAATAGGTGAAGACGCCGAGGCGGGCGAACTTCTCCTCCTCGACCATGTCGACCAGCTCTTCGTAATCCTCCTCCGTCTCGCCCGGGAAGCCCACGATCAAAGTGGTCCGGATGTGGATGTCCGGCATCGCGGTCCTGAGCGTCGCAAGGACCTCCCGGATCGACGCCCGGTCGGAAGCCCGGCGCATGGCCTTGAGCACCCGGTCGGAGGCGTGCTGCAGCGGGATGTCGATGTAGTGGCAGATCTTCTCCTCCGTGGCCATGACCCGGATCAGCTCGTCGGTGATCCGGTCGTCGTAGCAGTACATCAGGCGGATCCAGCGGATCCCCTCCACCCGGCAGAGCTTCGTGAGGAGCTCCGGCAGCATGGCTTTGTGGTAGAGGTCCATGCCGTAATAGGCGGTGTCCTGGGCGATCAGGATGAGCTCCTTGCAGCCCGCGGCCGCCAGGTCCTCCGCCTCCGCCAGGACGTCCTCCATCGCCTTGCTCCGGTAGTTGCCTCGGATCTGCGGGATCACGCAGTAGCTGCAGCGGTTGTTGCAGCCCTCGGCGATCTTGATGGTGGCGGTATAAGGGTCCTCCGCGAACCTGCGGACGGTCCGCTCGAGCTGTTCCGCCCCGCAGCCGCCGGCGAAGATCTCCCGGCTCTCCCGCTCGGTGATCCCCGTCAGGATCTCATCGATCCTTCCGTACTCGTTGACCCCCACGATGGCGTCCGCCTCCGGGATCTCCCGGAAGAGGTCCTCCGCGTAGCGCTGGGCCAGGCAGCCGGAGATGATGAGCTTCGCCCCCTCCTTCCTGGCCTCGTGCATCGAGAAGATGTGATCGATGGATTCCTTTTTGGCGTCCTCGATGAACCCGCAGGTGTTGACGATGATGTAATCCGCCTCCTCCGGGTCGTCTATGATGACAAAGCCGCCGTCTTCCAAAACGCCGGCGGCATATTCACTGTCATTGATATTCTTCGGACAGCCAAGTGTATCGATATAAACACGCTTACTGTTCATCCAAACCTGCTTTCATCTGTTCGTATTCTTCCTCTGTGAGGAGGACCTGCCGGGCCCTGGAACCGTCCTGCGGTCCCACGATGCCCCTGGCTTCCATCTCGTCTACGATCCGGGCCGCCCGGTTGTAGCCGATCCTAAACCGGCGCTGGAGCATGGAGGTGGAGGCCTGGCCGGCGTTCACCACGCATTCGATGGCGTCCTGCAGCAGCTCGTCGGTCTCGTCCGCGCCGCCGCCGCTCTTCTGGACGCTGCCGCCCTCGATGGTCTCCAGGACGTCGTCCGCGTATTCCGGATCCTCGACCTGGTTCTTGACGAAGTCGATGACCCGCTGCACCTCGTCGTCAGAGAGGAAGCAGCCCTGCACCCTGAGCGGCGTGCCCTGTCCCAGCGGGTTAAAGAGCATGTCGCCCTTGCCCACGAGCTTCTCCGCACCGCCCATGTCCAGGATGGTCCTGGAGTCGAACTGGGACGCGACGGCGAAGGCGATGCGGGACGGGATGTTGGCTTTGATGAGGCCCGTGATGATGTCGACGGACGGCCGCTGGGTCGCGACGATCAAATGCATGCCCGCCGCTCTCGCCAGCTGGGCCAGCCGGCAGATGGACTCCTCCACCTGGGACGGCGCCGCCATCATCAGGTCGGCCAGCTCGTCGATGATGATGACGATCTGCGGCATCACCTCGTCCGGCTTTCCCTGGGCGATCATGTGGGAGTTGTAGCTCGCCAGATCTCGGACCGCGGTATCGGCGAACTTCTTGTAACGGTCTGTCATCTCCGCGACCGCCCAGTTCAGGGCTGCCGCCGCCTTGGTCGGCTCCGTGACCACAGGGATCAGGAGGTGCGGGATGCCGTTGTAATTGCTGAGCTCCACGACCTTCGGGTCGATCAGGACAAGCTTGACCTCGTCCGGATCCGCCTTGTACAGAAGGCTCGTGATGATGGAGTTGATGCAGACGCTCTTGCCGGAACCGGTGGAGCCTGCGATCAGGAGGTGCGGCATGCCCTTGAGGTCCGCCACGATAGCCTTGCCGGCGATGTCCCTGCCGACGGCGAAGGAGATCTTCGACTTGGCTTCTCTGAATTCCCGGCTCTCCACGATCTCCCGGAAGGTGACCATGTTCACCTTATCGTTCTGGATCTCGATGCCGACAGCGGCCTTGCCCGGGATCGGGGCCTCGATGCGGAGGCTCTTCGCCCTGAGGTTCAGCGCGATGTCGTTGGACAGGCCCACGATCTTGCTGACCTTGACGCCGGCGGCCGGCTGGATCTCGTAACGGGTCACCGCCGGTCCCTGGGTCACCCGCATGACGCGGGCGTCCACGCCGAAGCTCTGGAGGGTCTCCTCCAGGAGCCTGGCCCTCTGCTGCAGCTCCCTGTCGGATTCCGCGCTGTGGCCGTTGCCGGTCGGGCGGTTCAGAAGATCGAAACCCGGTTTCTTGTATTTCTTGAGTTTCTTGACCTTGGAGAAGTCGGACTTGTTCAGGGTCGCTTCCCTGGCCTCCTTGTTGGAGATCTTCTCCGCGTTCGCCCTGGCCGGGTCCGCCGGCTCATGGGTCTCCCCCGCGGTCCTCGTGGTCTCCGAGGTCAGGGAGAGCTCCTCGTTCACGGAGCGGTTGTTCAGGCCGGAGAGCGGCGTCAGCGGCGGCGCCGCGATGCCCGGTTCCGGTTCGAACGGCGAGACCTCTACCCGCTTCTTCGCAGGGCGCTCGGTGACGTCGAACGGGTCCTCGAAGGCCGTGCCCGGCGCGTCGGAGTGCGGAAGGGCTTCCTCTCCCTCGAGGCCGCCGCCCAGGCCGTAGCCCAGTTTTTCCACTCTCTGTTCCTCCAGGCCGAAGCTGCCTCCATCGATGGAGACCCTCTCGATGTCGCGGCCCGCCGCCTTGCGGGCGTCGAACAGGCTCTCGTCCTGCATGAGGTCGATGAGCTTCTTGGTCTTCTCGTCCGGCTTCGGGGTGTCGTCCGGTGTGACGACCTTGACCTCAGGCTCCGAAGAACCGCCGAACAAAGAGGTGAAGCCGAACTTGCGCGGCTTGTCCCGGTTCGGATCCGGCGCCTGGGTGATGGTGACGTTGATGGTCGGCGTGGTCGGCGCCGGTGCCGGTGCAGGCTCCTGCGGCATGCTCCGCACGGAAGCCTCCTTCGGCGCGTTCAGGAAGGAAGGCGTCGGCGCCGGCTTGAGAAGCGACTCCTCCACCTTCATCTGCTCCTGCAGGATCTTGTCCTGCTTGGCCCTTTCCTTGGCGATCTGGCGGGCGTTCTTGAGCTCTCTGGCCTTCTCCAGCTCCCGCTGTCTGGCCTCCTCCTGGTAGCGTTCCAGCTCCTGCCGGCGCTGGTATTCCGCCTCGTCCGCCCTGGCCGCCCTGCGGTCCTTGATGTTCTGGATGCCGCGGGAGATCGGGGTGTTGATGATGAGGAGCAGGCACACGAAGATGACGGCGACGGCGATGCCGTAGAGGCCGACCTTGCCGGTGTATTTCACCAGCGGCATGCCGATGAGCATCCCGATGAAGCCGCCGCTCTCCAGCTTGACGCCGGATTCGTAGAAGCCCTTGAGGTCGATGTTGAACTCCGCCGGGTCGATGAACCGGCCGGAGTTGATGAGGCAGAGCATCAGGAGGATCAAGACCCCCAAAAAGACGCTGAATCCCGAGATGCTGACGGTTTTGTTCGCCAGGAGCAGGAACCCGAACAGGATCAGGTAGAACGGGAAGATGACGCCGATGAGGCCGAAGACGCCCTTCAGGATGTCCCCCAGCTGGTTGCCGAATTCTCCCGCCGCGTGGAACTGGACCGCCGCGAACAGGAAGACGCCCACCGCGATGAAGATCACGCCCCAGATGTTGTCGATGACGCCCCGTTTGGCCCGTGTCGTCTGCGGACTGGCCGGCGCCTTTTTGGCAGAGGAAGATCCGGCGCCGCCTCTGGTGCTGCCCTTCTTCCTGCTCGTGCCCGTATTCTTCGTAGACTTATTCGCTGCCAATGTTTCTCTCCTTGCTCCCGAAATGCCTGCCCCTGATCTCAGGCCTTATTTCGCGGTGATGAATCCCTTCTCGGTCAGTGCCTCCGCGCAGAGCACGGCGCCGCCCGCAGCGCCTCTGACGGTGTTGTGGGCCAGACCGATGAACTTATAATCGTATACGGTGTCTTCTCTGAGTCTGCCGATGGAGACGCCGAACCCGTTCTCATAGTAGACATCCGCCTTGACCTGCGGCCGGTTGTCCTCCTCCAGGTACTGGATGAACGGCTTCGGGGCGCTCGGCAGATCCGCCTCCTGCGGGAAGCCCTTGAAGGCCCGGAGCTTCTCGATCAAAGCTTCCTTGCTCTCCGGCTTCTTGCGGAACTTGACGAAGGTCGCCGCGGTGTGGCCCTCCAGGACCGGCACTCTGACGCACTGGGCGGTGATGGTCATCTCGTCGGACTTCACGATCTCACCGTTCTCCACGCGGCCGAAGATCCGGAGCGGCTCCAGCTCGCTCTTCTCCTCCTCGCCGCCGATGTACGGGATGATGTTCTCCACCATCTCCGGCCAGTCCTTGAAGGTCTTGCCGGCGCCGGAGATCGCCTGATAGGTGCAGACGACGACCTCGTACGGCTCGTATTCTCTCCAGGCGGCCAGCGCCGGAACGTAGCCCTGGATGGAGCAGTTCGGCTTGACGGCGATGAAGCCTCTGGTGGTGCCCAGTCTCTTCTTCTGCGCTTCGATGACGTCGAAGTGGTCGATGTTGATCTCCGGGATCACCATCGGAACGTCCGGGGTCCATCTGTGGGCGCTGTTGTTGGAGACCACCGGGGTCTCGGTCTTCGCGTACTCCTCCTCGATGGCGCGGATCTCTTCCTTGGTCATGTCGACGGCGCTGAAGAGGAAGTCCACCTCAGCGGCGACCGCTTCCACGTCCTTGACGTCCTTGACGATGATGTCCTTCACGGACTCCGGGATCGGCGTCGCCATCTTCCAGCGGCCCGCCACGCAGTCCTCATATCTCTTGCCGGCGCTCCTGCCGCTCGCGGCGATGGTGGTGACCTCGAACCAAGGATGGTTCTCCAGCAGCGTGATGAAACGCTGTCCTACCATGCCGGTGCCGCCCAGGATGCCTGCCTTCAGTTTCTTCTCAAGTGTTCTCATTTGTAGGTTCCTCCTATGTATGCATAGCGATTTAAGAACAAAATAATTCATTATATTTTACTATTAATCACGCAGAATTTCAACCCTTTCACGGCGCAGGACACAAAAAGAGCTGTTCGAAAACAGCTCTTTTGTAATGATCTTTTGTTGCTTGTTGTGAACCCTTATTCCGCCGCGACGATCTCTTTGCCGTCATAGTAGTTGCAATTCGGGCAAACTCTGTGCGGAAGCTTAGGCTGATGGCACTGCGGGCAGATCGAGATACCCGGAAGAGACTTCTTCATGTTCGCAGACTGTCTGGAGTTTCTCTTCGCCTTGGATGTTTTCCTCTTTGGAACTGCCATTTCTACACCTCCTCTTTCAAAAGTCTATTATATATCAATCCATATATAATAATGCGCGTTAACTTCTAAAGTATACCTTCAGAAAGCGGAAATGTCAACACCTATTTTCTCGCCAGCTTGTAGGTATCTCTTGCGATCATGAGCTCCTCGTTGGTCGGGATCAGCAGGACCTTGACCTTGGCATCGTCAGCGGAGATGATGGTCTCCTGACCTCTGACCTTGTTCTTGAACGGATCCAGCTTGATGCCCAGGTTGCCCATGTCATTGCAGATGAACTCTCTCATGCCGATGTCGTTCTCGCCGACGCCCGCGGTGAAGACGATGGCGTCCACGCCGTTCATCTCAGCGATGTAAGCGCCGATGTAGAAGCGGACTCTCTGGGCGAAGACACGCAGAGCCAGCTGGGCTCTCTCGTTGCCCTCTTCGACGGCGGCTTCCAGATCTCTGAAGTCGCTGGAGACGCCGGAGATGCCCAGGACGCCGGACTTCTTGTTCAGGACGTTGTTGACCTGTTCCGGAGTCAGGTTCTCCTTGTCGCGGATGTAGTCCACGATCGCCGGGTCGATGTCGCCGCTTCTGGTGCCCATGACGAGGCCCTCGAGCGGGGTGAAGCCCATGGAGGTGTCGATGACCTTGCCGTGCTTGATCGCGGTGACGGAAGCGCCGTTGCCCAGGTGGCAGGTGATCAGCTTAAGATCTTCGATGTTGACGTTCAGCATCGCTGCCGCTCTCTGGGATACATACTTGTGGGAAGTTCCGTGGAAGCCGTATCTTCTGATCTTATACTTGGTATAGTACTCGTAAGGAAGCGCGTACAGGTAGGACTGCGGCGGCATGGTCTGATGGAACGCGGTGTCGAAAACAGCGACCATCGGCGTGTCCGGCATGAGGGCCTGGCAGGCACGGATACCCAGGATGTTCGGCGGGTTGTGCAGCGGCGCGAGCTCGACGCACTGCTCGAGCGCGTCCATGACGGACTCGGTGATCAGGACGGAGTCGGAATACATCTCGCCGGCGTGGACGACTCTGTGGCCGACGGCACCGATCTCGGACATATCGCTGACGACGCCGTTCTCCGGATCCTGGATCGCGGCGAGGACCTGGGCGATGGCGTCCTTATGATCGTTCATCGGAACGACGTTGACGACCTTCTCGCAGCCGGTCTTGGTGTGGTTGATGACGGAACCCTCCATGCCGATCCTCTCGACGAGGCCCTTGCAGAGCAGGCTCTCGTTGGTCATATCCAGCACCTGGTACTTCAGAGAAGAACTTCCGCAGTTGATGACTAATACTTTCATTTGCTTCCTCCGGTTCTCTTATCAAAATGAAATGATTGACTTTCTCAAACAGTAGAATGATACACCATACCTGTAGAAAAATCAAGGGTGTAGATGTTTTATCTGACGTAGCGGGCTCTCCTCACCAGATCGCAGGATCCGTAGAGGCTCTCCCCCTCGATCAAAGTGAACACGTCCCC
>CADCOV010000028.1 GCA_902803185.1 uncultured Eubacteriales bacterium | reverse complement strand
GGTACGGTGCTGACGGTGCTGACCACCGTCTTTGCGCAGCTGTACCCGGATAAGGTCATCGGCATCTTCGCCGACGATCCGGCGGTCATCGAGGACGGTACCGTCTATCTCAGGATCGTCTCCCTGTCCTATCTGTTCACCGCATGGTCCTTCGCTTTGGGCTTCAACTCCAGGGCCGTCCAGCGGCCGAAGGGACCGGCCACGATCGACTGTCTCGCCCTGGGCCTCAACGTGGTGCTGAACTATCTCCTGATCTACGGACCGGGCCCGTTCCCGGCGCTGGGCGTCAAGGGCGCAGCCATCGCCACCCTGATCGCCAGGATCTTCGAGTTCCTCGCCATGGTGATCTACATCGCCATGCTGAAGGACCATCCGTTCCACGGGGACCTCAGGCAGATGTTCGACTGGGACGGGGAGCTCTTCAAAAACGTGGTGAAGAAGGGCGTGCCGGTCACCCTGAGCGAGGGCGGTTTCTCCCTCGGTTCTTCTTTGACCTTCGCCTGCTACGGTATGCTGGGCGCTTCCGCCCTGGCGGTGGTCCAGGTGGCGGGCATGGCCTGCCAGATCTTCCAGAGCGTGATCTTCGGCTTCGGCAGCGGGGCAGGCGTCGTCATCGGCGAGGTCATCGGCATGCGCGAGGTGGAGATCGCGGAGGATTACTGCAAGAGGGTGCTGAAGATCGCCGGCGTGATGATCGCCATCATGGTGGCGGGGATCCTCCTCATCATGAAGCCGATCGGCCTGATCTACGGGTTCGGCGCGGAGACCACCAGCCTCCTGTACAGCGCGCTGTCGGTCTACGCCTTCATGATGATCCCGCGGATGACCTCCTACATCGTCCAGTGCGGCGTGCTCCGTTCCGGCGGGGACACCTTCTTCTGCATGATCATCGAGGTCGTGAGCAATCTGGGCCTGGAGCCGGCGCTGGCCTACACCGCCGTAGCGCTTCTGGGCTGGCCGCTTCCGATGTGCATCGCCCTCGCGGCCTTCGCCTATGTGTTCACGGCGGCAGCCTTCCTGATCCGGTATAAGAGCCGGAAGTGGCTGAACGTCCTCGTATAGTTTTTTAAGAAAGGAATGAGACTCTTTTATGAGAGTATATCTGGATAACAGCGCGACCACCGAGGTCTACCCGGAGGCTGCGGAAGCGGCCGTCCGCCTGATGCGTGAGTGCTACGGCAACCCGTCCTCCCTCCACGGCGCGGGACTGGACGCGGAGCGGGAGCTCAAGAGCGCCCGCAAGACCGTGGCATCCCTGGCCTTCGGCTGCAGGGACAACGAGGTCTACTTCACCTCCTGCGGCACGGAAGGGGACAACACCGCCATCTTCGGTGCCTGGCAGAGCCACAGGCGGGAGGGGAACGAGATCGTGACCACCGCCGTGGAGCACCCGGCGGTGCTGGAGGCGATGCGGCGCCTGGAGGAAGAGGGGGCCAAGGTCACCTACGTGGGCGTCGACAAGGAATGCCGGGTGGATCCGGAGGAGGTCGCTGCCGCGGTGACGGACAAGACCATCCTGATCTCCGTCATGACCGTGAACAACGAGACCGGCACAGTGATGCCGATCCGGAAGATCGCGGACCGGAAGGGGAAGGCCATCCTCCACACCGACGCGGTCCAGGCCCTGGGAAAGACCGACCTTTCCGGCCTCGGCGCGGACCTGATCACCGTCAGCGGCCACAAGATCCACGCCCCGAAGGGCGTGGGCGCCATCTACGTGAAGAAGGGAACGAAGCTCCGCCCGTACCTCTACGGCGGCGGGCAGGAGAGCGGGTTCCGCTCCGGTACGGAGAACACCCCGGGCATCGCGGCTTTCGCGGCGGCAGTCCGGAAGGGCTACGAGGAGAAGGATGCCCAGCACGCCCGCATGCGGGCGGCCAGGGAGCGGCTCCTCGCCGGCATCCTGGACCAGATCCCGGACGTGAAGGTGAACAGCCCTGCGGACGGGTCGCCGTCCGTGCTGAACGTCTCCTTCCTCGGCACGAGGGGAGAGGTCATCCTGCACCGGCTGGAGCAGGAGAACATCTACGTTTCCACCGGCTCCGCCTGCTCCGCGGGAAAGAAGGGCGGCAGCCACGTGCTGAAGGCCATGGGCCTTACGCCTGAGGAGGTGACCGGCGCGATCCGGTTCAGCTTCGGCGCCTTCAACACCCCGGAGGAGATGGATTACGTGATCGATAAGCTGGCCGAGGCGGTGGGTTCCTTCCGCCGGCTGGGCAGCTTTCGCTAAAGAGACAGAGGAGAACCTCATGAACGAAGAAAAGATTTTGATCGTCAGATGCGGCGAGGTCGCACTGAAGGGTATGAATAAGCCGTATTTTGAGCGTATGCTGGCCGAAAGGATCAAGAAAAGGCTGGAGAAGGCCGGATACGCCTCCGCCAGCGTCACGCGCCACGAGGGCCTGTTCTTCGTGCGCTTTGATCCGTCGCTGGACCAGATGGCGGTGGCCAGGGAGATCTCCAAGGTCTTCGGCGTCGCGTCCATCAGCCCTGCGGTGGAGGCCGAGTCCGACATGGACAGCATCGGCGAGGAGGCCGTGAAGTTCATGCTGCGGCTGATCGAGGAGAAGGGGGTCAAGACCTTCAAGGTCGAGGCGAAGCGGGCGGACAAGCAGTTCCCGATCCAGTCGCCGGACATCGCCCGGCAGATCGGCGCAAAGATCTTGATCGGCTGCAAGGTCCTGAAGGTGGACGTCCACGATCCGGACGTGCGCATCTTCGTCGACGTGCGCCACGACCAGTCCTATATCTACACCGATAAGATCCAGGGCTTCGGCGGCCTGCCGCTGGGCACCAATGGCAAGGGCCTGGTCCTGCTCTCCGGCGGCATCGACTCCCCGGTGGCGGCCTGGATGATGGCGAAGCGGGGCATGATGCTGGAGGCGGTCCATTTCCACTCCTATCCGTACACCTCGCCGAGGGCCCAGGAGAAGGTGGAGGAGCTGGCGGGCATCGTCGCTTCCTACTGCGGCAGCTTCCGGATGCACGTCATCAACCTGCTGCCGATCCAGGAGCAGATCGTCAGGAACTGCCCGGAGGCGGAGACCACGATCCACGTGCGGCGCTTCATGATGAAGATCGCGGAGCGGATCGCGAAGGACTGCGGCGCGATGATGCTGATCACCGGCGAGAACCTGGGGCAGGTGGCCAGCCAGACCGCGGAGGCCCTGGTGGTCACCGACGAGAGCGTGAGCCTGCCGGTCATGCGGCCGCTCATCGCCATGGACAAGGTCGACATCATCGAAAAGGCCCAGGAGATCGGGACCTTCGAGACCTCCATCGAGCCGTACGAGGACTGCTGCACGGTCTTTTTGCCGAAGCATCCGACCACGAAACCGAAGCTGGAGAGGATCAAAGCCTCCGAGAGCGTGCTGGACATCGACGCCCTGGTGGAGGCCGCCGTCGCCTCCCAGGAGATCATCCAGATCAGGGGTTAGAGAACCGAAAAAGAATCAGTTAGGGATCGCTGATTTCTTTGTCTTTCCGCGCTCCAAAAGGGGAGAAATGGGTTGCAAAATCAACCAAAATATGATTTACTATATACGTGTGTGCCGTTATTTTTATAACAAACACATCCAGTTCGTATAGGCTTTCTGCCGAAAGGTGGATCGTTATAATTTTTTAAGGAGGCATTTACATGAACTTTCAACTGACGAAGGAACAGGAATTCGTACAGAAAATGGTAAGAGACTTTGCCAAGAACGAAGTCGAACCATTGGCTGCGGACATCGATCAGGAGCATCGTTTCCCTGTGGAAACCGTCGAGAAGATGGCTAAGTATGGTCTGATGGGTATTCCGTTCCCAACCAAGTACGGCGGAGCCGGCGGCGATGAGCTCTCTTACTCCATCACCGTTGAAGAGCTGGCCAAGGTCTGCGCTTCTACCGCTGTTATCGTTTCCGCTCACACTTCCCTGTGCTGCTGGCCGATCTACAAGTATGGTACCGAAGAGCAGAAGATGAAATACCTGCCGGATCTGACCGCCGGCAAGAAGCTGGGCGCTTTCGGTCTGACCGAGCCTAACGCCGGTACCGACGCTTCCGGACAGCAGACCAGAGCCGTGCTCGAGGGCGATGAGTGGGTCCTGAACGGCGCTAAGTGCTTCATCACCAACGGTGGTTACGCTGACGTGTTCGTCATCATGGCGATGACCGACAAGTCCCAGGGCAACCACGGCATCACCGCTTTCATCGTTGAGAAAGGCGATGAGGGCTTCTCCATCGGCAAGACCGAGGACAAGATGGGTATCTGCGCTTCCTCCACGACTGAGCTGATCTTCCAGAACTGCCGCATCCCTAAGGACAGAATGCTGGGCGGCCTGGGCAAGGGCTTCAAGGTCGCGATGAGCACCCTGGACGGCGGCCGTATCGGTATCGCTTCCCAGGCTCTGGGTATCGCTGAAGGCGCTCTCGAAGTCACCATCGAGTACATGAAGCAGAGAAAGCAGTTCGGCAAGAAGCTGGCTCAGATGCAGGCCCTGCAGTTCGTGGTCGCCGACCTGGCTACCAGGATCGAAGCTGCGAAGCTCCTGGTCTACAAGGCAGCCTGCACCCTGGATGCCGGTCAGCCTTACGGCGTAGCGGCAGCTATGGCGAAGCTCTTTGCTGCTGAGACCGCGATGGAAGTCACCACCAAGTGCGTACAGCTCCACGGCGGCTACGGCTACACCAAGGACTACCCGGTTGAGAGAATGATGAGAGACGCCAAGATCACCGAGATCTACGAAGGTACTTCTGAGGTCCAGAGAATGGTTGTTTCCGCTTCTCTTCTGCGCAAGTAATATAAGGAGGAATTAGCAAATGGCTTTTAATATTGTAGTATGCGCTAAGCAGGTTCCGGATACCAACGAGATCAAGATCAATCCGGAAACAGGCTCCCTGATCAGAGACGGTGTTCCGTCGATTTTGAACCCGGACGATGCCAACGCTCTCGAGCAGGCTCTCCAGATCAAGGATACCGATCCTGAGAACATCAACGTTACCGTTGTCTCCATGGGACCTCCGCAGGCTTCCGATATGCTGTTTGAGTGCCTGGCTATGGGCGCTGACCGCGCGATCCTCCTCTCCGACAGAGCGGTAGGCGGTTCCGACACCTGGGCCACCTCCAACGCGATCACGGCTGCCATCAACAAGTACAACAAGGAATTCGGACCGTACGACATGATCATCGGCGGCAGACAGGCCATCGACGGCGATACCGCCCAGGTCGGTCCGCAGATCGCTGAGAAGCTGCACCTGCCGCAGGTCACCTACGTTCAGGACTGCAAGATGGCTGAGGACTTCAAGTCCGTCACCGTCCAGAGACAGCTCGAAGATGGTTACGAAGTCATCGAGGCTCCGATCCCTTGCATGCTCACCTGCACCAAGGAACTGAACACTCCGAGATATATGAACATGGCCGGCATCTTCAACCCGAACAAGGAGATCGTCGTCTGGAACGCTGCTGACGTAGAAGTCGACCTGAGCACCGTAGGTCTCAAGGCTTCCCCGACCAACGTATTCCGTTCGTTCACACCGAAGCCGAAGGGAAAGGGTACCATGCTCGAGGCTGATACCGAGAAGGAAGTTTCCCAGAAGCTGCTCGTTGCTCTGAAGAAGAAGCACGTAATTTAAGGAGGATTTGAACAATGGCAGAAGTAAATTTCGCTGAATACAAGAACGTATGGGTATTCGCTGAACAGCGCGACGGCAAACTGATGAACGTTGCCCTCGAGCTCATCGGCGAAGGTCACAGACTCTCCAGAGACATCAGTGAGGATGGCAAGGTTGCCGCAGTCCTCGTCGGTGACAAGGTCGAGCACCTGGCTGCCGAGTGCTTCGAGTATGGTGCAGACCTGGTCTACATCATCGAGCATCCGCTGCTGAAGAACTTCACCACCGATGCCTACACCAAGGTCATCACCTCCGCTCTTCGTGAGTACAAGCCGGAGATCATCCTCTACGGCGCTACCCACATCGGTCGTGACCTGGCTCCGCGTGTCGCCGGCCGTGCCAACGTTGGTCTGACCGCTGACTGCACCCACCTCGACATCAAGGTCTCCAAGTATAAGGACTTTGCTGCGAAGAACACCACGCTGAACGTCGACGGCGTCAAGGATGACCCGACCGACCTGAAGCTGAAGATGACCCGTCCGGCTTTCGGCGGCAACCTGATGGCTACCATCGTCAGCCCGACCTCCAGACCGCAGATGGCTACCGTCAGACCTGGCGTTATGCAGAAGCTCGAGAGAAAGCCTGGCGCTACCGGCGAGATCATCAAGGTCAACGTTGAGCTCGAAGAGTCCGACATCAGAACCAAGATCATCGACATCGTCAAGTCCACCAAGGAACTCGTTTCCCTGACCGACGCTGACATCATCTGCTCCGGCGGACGTGGTCTGGGCGGCCCGGAAGGCTTCAATCTGATCAAGGAATTCGCGGACAAGGTCGGCGGCGTCGTCGGTTCCTCCCGTGCCTGCGTCGATGCCGGTTGGATCGACCACAGCCACCAGGTAGGCCAGACCGGTACCACCGTCAAGCCTAAGATCTATTTCGCCTGCGGTATCTCCGGCGCGATCCAGCACCTGGCTGGTATGCAGAACTCCGAGATCATCGTCGCCATCAACAAGGATCCGGATGCTCCGATCTTCGAAGTTGCTGACTACGGTATCGTCGGCGATCTGTACAAGGTCATCCCTGAGATCATCGCTGAGTGGGACAATGCGGAAGCTCTGGCGGACGCAGTTGCTGACTGAAAAGTTCATGTAGAATAAGATATATTATTCGGCAGGGCCGTCCTCTTTGGACGGCCTTGTTTTTGTGTTATAATGGCGGAAAGGAAAGGAGGGGAGCGGACGTTGACTTTCGATAAGACGGCAGCCAGGAGCGAATTCAGCAGGAAGATCCTTTTGATCGGGATCCCGGTGGTCCTGCAGAACATCGTGAGCATGTGCCTGAACTTCATGGACACCCTGATGATCGGACGGCTGGGGGAGACAGAGGTCGCCGCGGTGGGCGCCGCCAACCAGGTCTATTTCGTGCTGTCCGTGACCATGTTCGGCCTCCTCAGCGGTTCTGCGGTCTTCACCGCCCAGTACTGGGGCGCGAAGGACATCAAGGGGATCCGCAGGATCATCGGCATCGACCTCCTGCTTGGCGTGGCGGCCGCATGCCTCTTTACGGCGGCGGTCATGCTGTTCCCGGAGGCGATCCTCTCCCTGTTCACGAAGGACAGCGGCGTCATCGCATGCGGGCGGGACTACATCCGGATCGCCTGCTTCTCCTACGTCTTCACCGGCGTCACGACGGCCTTTTCCTTCAATGCCAGAGCCATACAGCGGGTCAACGCCCCGACGGCGATCAACGCGGCGGCGGTGCTCGTCAATATCGTCCTGAACTATCTTTTGATCTTCGGCAAGCTGGGGCTCCCGGCCCTGGGCGTCAAGGGCGCGGCGCTGGCCACTTTGATCGCCCGGATCGCGGAGATGGCGGCGATGCTGCTCTACGTCTACCTGGCCAAGGACCATCCGTTCCGGGCGGGGAGGAGGGAGCTCTTCGGGTTCTCCCGGAGCCTGTTCCTGCGCACCATGAAGACGGCGGTCCCGGTGATCGTCGTGGAGAGCAGTTGGGCGGTGGTCACGGCTTTGACCTTCGGCGCCTACGGCCGGATCGGCGTCTCCGCCATGGCGGTGGCCCAGGTGGTGAGCGTGATCAGCGAGCTGCTGCAGTGCGTGTTCTTCGGCGTGGGCAACGCCACCGCGATGATCATCGGCGAGAGCCTGGGGAGGGGCGACAAGGACAAAGCCTACTACTTCGGCCTCTGCGCCCAGGCGGCGACGGTCATCCTGATCATCGTCGTCTCCCTCGTCATGCTGGGGATCAGCGGCCTCGTGCCGAAGCTGTACGATTTCCCACCGGAGACGGACCAGCTCCTGGTGAGGACCCTCCGGATCTCGGCGCTCCTCGTGACGCCGAAGATGCTGGCCTACATCTACATGGTGGGCATCCTCCGGGCGGGAGGGGACAACCTCTTCTGCATGATCCTGGAGGTCATCTGCAACCTGGCGCTGGCTTTGCCGCTGGCCTTCATCGGCGTCCTGGTCCTCCATCTTTCGCTGCCGGCCGTCATGGCCCTGGTCGAGATCGGGGACGTGGTGCGGATCTTGTTCTGCGTGCCGCGGTTCTTCCGGCGGAAGTGGATCAACATCGTGATATGACAAAGAAAAGGACCTGGCTTAGAGCAGGTCCTTGAGGTATGTTTCGGTTCGTTCCAGGGGCAGGCCCACCACGTTGGTGAAGCTGCCGTCGATGTGGCTGATGTATTTGCCGAACCAGCCCTGGATGGCGTAGGCGCCGGCCTTGTCATAGGGTTCCGGCGTGTCCAGGTAGGCCTCCAGGTCCGCCGGGTCCACCGGCAGGCAGTGGACGGCGGTGGTATCGGCGAAGGTGTACTTCAGGCCGGTCTCCGTGTCCAGCAGGGTGACGCCGGTGATCACCTGGTGATGGCGGCCGGCGAGCCTGAGGATCATCTCCCGGGCCTCGGTTTTATCAGAAGGTTTACCCATAATCTCATTATCGTATACTATAGTATCCGCAGCCAGGATGACGGCGGAGCCGGCAAGGGCGGGCTCGGACCGGGACAGGGCGGCCTGCGCTGCCATGGCCTTCTTCAGGGACAGGAACATGACCGCATCCCGGCCGCTGATGCCCTCCGGCAGGGTCTCGTCCACGTCCGCGGGGCGGATGACCGGATCGTAGCCGGCTTCTCTCAGGATCGCGCTGCGGCGCGGGCTTCCCGAGGCGAGGATCAAATTCTTCATACAATCTCCATACAAAAACGCGATGACTGACGGTATCATAGTACCATAAAGGAGCACCCATGGACAACGGAATCATTTATTTTATGCCGGAAGAGATCTACGACATGGCGGCCGCCTCGAAGGGGATGGCCGGTTTTCCGCTGCCTGACGGCGCGTTTCGGGAGCGGTATACGCCCATCGCCTGCACCGCCAGGCTGCGGCAGGGAGAGGCACTGTACCTGTATTTTGTGATCACGCTTCCCGAAGCTGAGACGCCCGATGTCACGGAGGAGCTTTGGATGAACGCCGCCCTGACCGCCGGCGCGGAGCTCCTGGAGAGGGAGTGGCTCGAAGAAGCGGAGGCGGAGGGACAGACGCTGTCGCCCCTCTATGCGCCGGGGATCGGGGAGATGCCCCTCACCGCGTCGATCCGGATCGCGGACTTCACGGGTGCGGAGGATCTGGGCGTGAAGGTGGACGAGAACGGCCTGATGCACCCGGCCTTCACCCGGGCGGGCTACTACGTCATGGCGGAGGAGCTCCCGGAACAGGAGGGCTGCGGCTGCAGCGGCTGTCTGGGCGGAGAGGGCGGATGCGGCCTGTGCCAACGTTTTGTTTACAACCACTGACAGTTGTGGTAAAATATTAGGGATTTTGGATAAGGAGACCCACTGAATGAGTCGAATGGAAAAAAAGGCAGTGGAAGCGGAAGAGAAAGCCGCGACCCGGACCGCCAGGGCTGACGCGAAGGCACAGGCCAAGGCACAGAAAAAAGCGGCGAAAGCCGAGAAGAGAAAGAAGAGCTGGTGGTGGAACCTGAAGCGGTGGCACAGGGTCTCGGTCTATCTTTTGATCGTGGCCATGATCGTGGTGGGCGGCGCTGCCGGCGCCAAGGCCTACCTGAAGTCCAAGCTGAACCAGATGGACCGCACCGCCGTCAAGTTCGAAGAGATCGATGAGCGGGAGCTTTCCTGCGTCGACGTGGACGGCTACGTGAACATCCTGCTCCTCGGCGTGGATGCCCGTGACATCAACAACATGAAGGATGCCAGATCCGACTGCATCATCATCGCCAGCATCGAGGAGGAGACCGGCAAGGTCTTCCTGACGTCGATCTACCGCGACACCTACCTCAAGATCGCGGATGGCTGGTACGATAAGATCAACCACTCCTTCGTCTACGGAGGCGCGGAATCGACGATGAAGGCCCTGAACGAGGCCCTGGATCTGAACATCAAGAAATATGTCCTCTTCAACTTCAAGTCCGTTGCGGACGTGGTGGACGCCCTGGGCGGCATCACAGTCAACGTAGAGGATTATGAGATCGAACAGCTGAACAAGTACACCGAGGAGACCGCCTGGATCATCGGATCGGACTATCAGCTGGTGGAGGCGCCGGGCGAGCAGACCATCTACGGGCCGCAGGCCGTTTCCTACGGCCGGATCCGCAAGGGCGTCGGCGACGACTTCAAGAGAACGGAGCGCATGCGCACCGTGATCTCCAAGCTGGTGGACAAGGTCAAGACCGCCGGCATCCTGAAGCTGAACGAACTGGTGGATCTGGTACTGCCGCAGATCCAGACCAACCTCAGCGACGACATCATCACCCTGGCGACGATGGTGAAGGATTTCAACATCCTGGGCAGCGACGGCTTCCCGTATAACGTCTCGACGGGCTATCTGGGAGAGGTCTCCTACGTCTTCCCGGTGGACCTTTATGCCGACGTGGTGGAGCTTCACAAGAAGCTGTTCGGCCAGATGGATTATCAGCCGACCGAAGCGATGAGCGCGATCGCCAGCC
Organism: uncultured Eubacteriales bacterium; assembly: GCA_902803185.1. Taxonomy (GTDB): domain Bacteria; phylum Bacillota; class Clostridia; order Peptostreptococcales; family Anaerovoracaceae; genus Eubacterium_B. The sequence continues at coordinate 292 of CADCOV010000028.1, read as the reverse complement.
AGATCCTGTACGATACGACTTACAGCTCCGGACAGACGTCGATCGACATCGCCGCCTACACAGAGGATCCGGCCAACCAGGGCGATGCCCTTGATCCGGGCGACACCTATTTGCCGCCGGAACCGGCCTACGATCCGAACGCGGAAGTGCCGGTGGAGGAGCCTGTGGAAGAGCCGGTGGAGCCGGTGCCGGAAGAACCGGTGGATCCGGCGCCGACAGAGCCGGTGGACCCTGAACCGGATCCGGAACCTGTGGATCCTGCGCCGGGCGGCGAGACCGGCGGTGAGACCGG
>CADCOV010000027.1 GCA_902803185.1 uncultured Eubacteriales bacterium | reverse complement strand
TGATGTCGCCGGCGGTCATGCCGTACTTCTCCCGGAGCTCGTCCGGCTTGCCGGACTCGCCGAAGGTGTCCATCTGGCCCACCATCTCGACGCGGACCGGGCAGCTCTTGACCACGCACTCCGCGACGGCAGCGCCCAGGCCGCCCAGGATGGAGTGTTCCTCCGCGGTGACGATCTTTCCCGTCTCCCGCGCGGCGGCGAGGATGATCTCCTCGTCCAGCGGCTTGATGGTGTGGATGTCGATGACTCTCACGTCCACGCCCTCTTCCTCCAGGACGGAGGCAGCCGTCATGGCTTCCGGCACCATGATGCCGGTGGCGATGATGGTGACGTCCTTGCCCGGGCGGAGCACGTTGCCCTTGCCCAGGACGACTTCGTCCTCCTCGTCATAGAAGACCGGCACCGCCGCTCTTCCCAGCCTGACGTAGGCCGGGCCGTCCATGGCGATGGCCTGGCGCAGCAGCTTGCAGGCGCTGACGTCGTCGCACGGGTTGACCACGGTCATGCCCGGGATCGTGCGCATCAGCGCGATGTCCTCGAAGGTCTGGTGGCTGGCGCCGTCCTCGCCCACGGTGATGCCGGCGTGGGTGGCGCAGACCTTGACGTTGGCGTGGGTGTAGCCGATGGAGTTGCGGATGATCTCAAAGGCCCTGCCCGCCGCGAACATGGCGAAGGTGGAGGCGCAGACGGTCTTGCCGGAGAGGGCGAGACCCGCCGCGGAGGCGTACATGTTCTGCTCCGCGATGCCCATGTTGAAGAAGCGTTCCGGATAGGCTTTGGCGAACATCCCGGTCTTGGTGGAGCCGGAGAGATCCGCGTCCATGACGATGAGGTTTGGCATCTCGGCGCCCAGTTCTACCAGCGTCCTGCCGTAGCTTTCTCTCGTTGCGATCTTATCTGCCATTACCATTCACCTCCCAGTTCTTCCACTGCCTGCTTCGCCTGATCCTCTTTCGGCGCCTTGCCGTGCCAGCCGGCCTGGTTCTCCATGAAGGAGACGCCCTTGCCCTTGACGGTCTTCGCGATGATGGCCGTCGGCCTGCCCTGGGTCTCCCTCGCGGCGAGGAGGGCGGCTTTGATGGCATTGAAATCGTGGCCGTCGATGACGCAGGTGTTCCAGCCGAAGGCCCGGAACTTCTCATCGATCGGACGGACGGTCATGACGTCGTCGTTGGCGCCGTCGATCTGCAGGCCGTTCCAGTCCACGATGGCGCAGAGGTTGTCCAGGTGGTAGTGGGACGCGGACATGGCCGCCTCCCAGACGATGCCCTCCTGGAGCTCGCCGTCGCCCAGGATCACGTAGATCCGGCCCGGGTTCTTGTCCAGTTTGTTTGCCAAAGCCATGCCGACGCCGGCGGAGAAGCCCTGGCCCAGGGAGCCGGTGGACATCTCGATGCCCGGCACCTTGTACATGTTCGGGTGGCCCTGGAACGGGCTGCCCAGCTTGCGGAGCGTCATGAGATCCTCGACGTCGAAGTAGCCCCTCTCGCCCAGCGCGGCGTACTGCGCCGGATTGGCGTGGCCCTTGGACAGGATCAGCTTGTCCCTGTCCGGCTTCTTCGGATCCTGCGGATCGATGTTCATCTCGTCAAAATACAGCGCCGTCACCAGGTCCGCGGCGGAAAGGCTCCCGCCCGGATGGCCGGATCCGGCGTGATAGACCGCTTTGATGACGTCTACCCTGACCTTCTTTGCGATCTCTTCCAGGTGCTTGTTGTCCATCTTATCCTCCCTAGTAAGCAGTGGTTATATCTCCTCCCGGGTCACCTTGACAAAGGCTCCCGGCAGTTTTCGAATGATGTCGCGGGCGGTCATGCCGTAGCAGCTCATCTGCTCCTGGGCCAGTTCTCCCGCCAGGCCGTGGATGTAGCAGCCCGCCGCTGCCGCCTCCGCAGGGGCCGCCCCCTGTCCGAGGAGCGCCGTGATGACCCCGGTGAGCACGTCGCCGGAGCCGCCGGTCGCCATCCCGCTGCAGCCGCTGGTGTTGCGATAGAGCCTGCCGTCCGGGCAGGCGATCAAAGTATGCTGCCCCTTCAGCAGGGCGTAGGCACCGTACCGGTCCGCCAGCGCAAGGGCCGTCTCCTCCCGGGTCTTCTCCAGGGCGCCCAGGAGCCGCTTCGCCTCCCCCATGTGGGGC
>CADCOV010000026.1 GCA_902803185.1 uncultured Eubacteriales bacterium | reverse complement strand
GGAGCCGACGCCGGTGGAGAAGGCGCCCAGCGCGCCGTAGGTGCAGGTGTGGGAGTCGGCGCCGATCACGCAGTCGCCGGCGGCCACGAGGCCTTTCTCCGGCAGGAGGGCGTGCTCGATGCCCATCTCTCCGACGTCGAAGTAGTTGTCGATGTCAAAGCGGCGGGCGAAGGTGCGGCACTTCTTGCACTGCTCCGCGCTCTTGATGTCCTTGTTCGGGACGAAGTGGTCCATGACGAGGGCGATCTTGCTCTTGTCGTAGACCTGTTCGAATCCGGCCTTGTCGAATTCGGCGATGGAGACCGGGCCGGTGATGTCGTTGGCCAGGACCAGGTCCAGCCTGGCGCTGATGAGTTCACCGGCTTTGACCTCTGCCTTGCCCGCGTGGGCAGCCAGGATCTTCTGCGTCATTGTCATTCCCATGTTGTTTCTCCTGTTTCTATTTCACGAAGTGGACGGACTTGTTCATGCGGTTCAGGGCGCTGACCAAAGCGTTGACGGAGGCCAGGATGATGTCCGCGTGGGTGCCGACGCCCCAGTATTTGTTGGCGTAGCGGTCGGCGATGCAGACGTAGGCGGCCGCCTTGGAGTTGGAGTCGGCGCTGATCGCGTTCTCGGAATAGGTGACGAACTTGTAGTCAAAGTGGTACGGGGTCTGGCGGAGGCCGTTGGCGACTGCATCGAGCCGGCCGTTGCCTTCGGCCTTGAGGTTATAGACCACGTCGTCGATCACGACACGCATCCGGACGCTGACCGCGTTCTCCTCGGACTTGGTGGAGGACCAGTGGCTGAAGGTGGCATCGGTGATGTCGATCGGGTTGAAGTCGTTGATGTACTCCTTCGCGAAGGCGTCGTAGATCTCCTGCGGCGAGAGCTCCTCGTGATTCTTGTCCGAGATGTCCTTCATCATGTAGCCGATCTCTTCCCGCATGTCCTTCGGAAGCTGGAAACCGAAGTTCTGCTCCAGGATGTAGGCGACACCGCCCTTGCCGGACTGGCTGTTGATGCGGATGACGTCGCCGTCGTAGGTGCGGCCCACGTCGTGCGGGTCCAGCGGCAGATAAGGGCAGGTCCAGCGATCCGGATTCTTCTCCTCGATCCACTTCATGCCCTTGGCGATGGCGTCCTGATGGGATCCGGAGAAGGCGGCGAAGACCAGGGCGCCGGCATATGGCTGGCGCGGGCCCACCGTCATCCGGGTGTTCCGTTCATAGGCCGCCTGGATGGACGGCATATCGGAGAAGTCCAGCTTCGGATCGACGCCGTGGGTGAACAGGTTCATGGCCAGGGTCACGATGTCCACGTTGCCGGTGCGCTCGCCGTTGCCGAAGAGGGTGCCCTCGATCCGCTGCCCGCCGGCCAGGATCGCCAGTTCGGAATCCGCGACGCCGGTGCCTCTGTCGTTGTGCGGGTGGATGGAGAGGATGATGTTCTCCCTGCGGTGGAGATTGTCGCTCATGTACTCGATCTGGTCGGCGAAGACGTGCGGCATGGACATCTCGACGGTGGCAGGGCAGTTGATGATGACCTTCTCGTCGCCTTCCGGCTGCCAGATGTCGATGACCGCGTTGCAGACCTCCAGGGCGTATTCCGGCTCGGTGCCGGTGAAGCTCTCCGGGGAGTATTCAAAGGTAAAGTGGGTCTCCGGATACTGCTTCTTGTATTCCACCATCAGCTCCGCGCCGTCGGTGGCGATCTTCTTGATCTCGTCCTTGTCCATGCGGAAGACCTGCTCCCGCTGGGCGACGGAGGTGGAGTTATAGAGGTGGACGATGGCTCTCTTGGCGCCCTTGACCGCCTCGAAGGTCTTCTCGATGATGTGCGGCCGGGACTGGGTCAGCACCTGGACCGTCACATCCTCCGGGATCAGATCCTTTTCGATCAAAGTCCTGAGGAACTCGTACTCGGTCTCAGAGGCGGCAGGGAAGCCGACCTCGATCTCCTTGAAGCCGATGTCGCAAAGGACCTTGAAGAAGTTCAGCTTCTCATCGAGGCTCATCGGGATGATCAAAGCCTGATTGCCGTCCCGAAGGTCGACGCTGCACCAGATCGGCGCTTCTTCGATGTGGTCCTTCATGACCCATTTCTTCTGGGCCACAGGAGGGGGATAATATCCCGGCGAGTACTTGGTGTAATTTTTCATGAATACCTCCATAATGATCGTTGGATCCTGACGGATATAAAAAAACTCTTCATCGATCAAAGGATCAATGAAGAGACGAATGAATCCGCGGTACCACTCTTCTTGGCAGGAGACCTGCCCACTCACTGGCCTTCGCTCCGGGGTGAGACACCGATTCCGATCCGCGCCGCTCTCAGCACCGGGCGCTCTCTGTGGGATCATGCGGTCGGCTTATTCCCGTCATCGCAAAGGTGAATTTGCTTATATTTTATAACCGCTACTATATAATATCAACGTTATTTTGTCAATATCAAGAAAAGCTTTGTAAACAAATTATCATAATTTTTTTTGTGAGAACATAACAAAGTTTGGGTTGACTTTTGTCACCGGCATTATATAATTAGAATCAACCCCAAGCACTTGATTTTGGGGCGATTATTGTTGGAAAGGAACGAGTGGATCATGAGACTCAACGGATCGCAGATATTGCTCGAGGTGCTGCTGGAACACGGCGTGGACACCGTCTTCGGCTATCCAGGCGGCGCAGCCCTCAATATCTATGACGAACTCTACAAATACCGCAAGAAGATCACACACATCCTGACGGCCCACGAGCAGGGCGCCTCCCACGCGGCGGACGGCTACGCCCGCGTGACGGGGAAGACCGGCGTGGTGTTCTCCACCAGCGGACCGGGCGCGACCAACCTGGTCACCGGCATCGCGACGGCCTTCATGGACAGCGTACCGATCGTCGCCATCTGCGCCAACGTACCGGACCCGCTGATCGGCAGGGACTCCTTCCAGGAGATCAGCATCACCGGCGTGACCATGCCGATCACCAAGCACAACTACTTCGTCAACGACGTGGACATGCTGGCGGATACGGTGAGGGACGCCTTCCGGGTCGCCAACAGCGGCCGCAAGGGCCCGGTCCTCATCGACATCACCAAGGACGTGACGGCGGCCGTGACCGAGTTCACCCCGGGTGCACCGCTGCCGCTCAAGCCGCTTCCGACCATCGAGAAGGAAGACATCGCGCAGATCGCGAAGATGATCAACAACTGCGAGAAGCCGGTCATCTACGCCGGCGGCGGCATCATCGCCTCCGACGCCTGCGGGGAGCTCAAGACCCTCGTGAACAAGGCTGACATCCCGCTGGTCCACACTTTGATGGCCGCGGGCGTCATCGGGGAGGATCCGATGGATCTGGGCATGGTGGGCATGCACGGCACCGTCGCCGCCAACCGGGCCACGGACCAGGCGGATCTGGTCATCGCCCTGGGCGCCCGTTTCAGCGACCGCGTCGCCCTGAATCCGGAGAAGTTCGCCCGCAGGGCCCGGATCATCCAGGTGGACATCGACAAGTCCGAGATCAACAAGAACGTCACCATCGACAAGTACTGCGTCGGAGACATCAGGGAGTTCCTGGAGAAGCTCCTCCCGTCGGTGAACGAGGCCTCCCACGAGGAGTGGCACGAGAGGGTCACCGGCTGGAAGGCGAAGGAGGGCATCGTGGAGACCATCGATTCTCCGCTCCATCCGGCCTTCATCATGAAGACGATCTCTGAGATGACGGACGAGGACACCATCGTCACCACGGACGTGGGCCAGCACCAGATGTGGGCGGCCCAGTATCTGACCCATCGCCGGCCGAAGCACTTCGTCACCAGCGGCGGCCTCGGCACCATGGGCTTCGGCTACGGTGCAGCAATCGGCGCCCAGGAGGCCTTTCTGAACAACCGGGTGGTCCACATCACCGGCGACGGTTCGTTCCATATGAATATGAACGAGGCCTGCACGGCGGTGTCGGAGAATCTGCCGATCATCACCGTCATCCTGAACAACGACGTCCTGGGCATGGTCTACCAGTGGCAGACCATCTTCTATAAGCACCGTTACTCCAACACCATCCTGAACCGGGCCACCAACTACGTCAAAGTGGCGGAGGGCTTTGGTCTCAGGGGCTTCAGAGCGACGACACCGGAGGAGTTCCGGGAGGCCTTCGCCCAGGCGCTGCAGTGCGAGGAACCAGTCTGGATCGAGGCGGTCATCTCCCGGGAGGAGAGAGTGCTGCCGATGATCCCGGGCGGCAAGTCCGTGGACGATATGATCATCAATTAGGAGGGACGCCATGTACAGACCTATGAAACAGGAGATCGTCAGCGTCCTCGTCAAGAACCAGGCGAACGTCCTGACCCGCGTCATCAGCATGTTCGGACGCCGCGGATTCAATATCGATTCGCTGACCGTATCCCCGACCAACGATCCGGAGATCTCCCGGATCACCATCGCCTTCACCGCCACCGAGCGGTCGATGCAGCAGATCATCACCCAGACGGAGAAGCTCGAGGTGGTGGAGAGCGTTTCTCTGCTGGACAGCGAGAACAGCCTCTACCGGGAGCTCCTGCTGCTGAAGGTGCACAGCACCCAGGCGCAGCGCGCCGGGATCAGAGAGATCTGCGAGATCTACAGAGCCAAGATTGTTGCCCTCACTTTGGACAGCATGATTATAGAACTGACGGGAACGCCGGAAAAACTGGACGCTTTCATCACGGTCATGGAAGGTGACTACAACGTGACGGAAGTCTGCAGGACCGGTGTATCCGGAATCGAACGCATTTAAGAAAAAGGAGAGTAAACAGCAATGATCAAGAAGTACTACGATCAGGATTGCAATCTGAGCATGCTGGACGGCAAGACCATCGCCGTCATCGGCTTCGGCAGCCAGGGCCACGCCCACGCCATGAACCTCAAGGAGAGCGGCATGAACGTCGTCGTCGGCCTGAGACCTGGTTCCGCCCACATCGCCAAGGCGGAGGCCGCCGGCATCAAGGTCATGGACATCGAAGAAGCGGCGGAGGCCGGCGACATCGTCATGATGCTGGCACCGGACGAGCTGCAGGCCAAGCTCTATAAGGAGAAGATCGAGAAGCACATGAAGGCCGGCAACATCCTCATGTTCGCCCACGGCTTCAACATCCACTTCCAGCAGATCATCCCGCAGAAGGACATCGATGTCATCATGGTCGCCCCGAAGGGCCCTGGCCACATCGTCAGAAGACAGTACACCGAGGGCATGGGCGTTCCGTCCCTGATCGCCGTCCATCAGGACGCCTCCGGCAAGGCCAAGGACTACGCGCTGGCCTATGCTTCCGGCATCGGCGCCGGCAGAGCGGGCATCCTGGAGACCACCTTCAAGGAAGAGACCGAGACCGACCTCTTCGGCGAGCAGGCTGTCCTCTGCGGCGGCGTCACCGAGCTGATGAAGGCGGGCTTCGAGACCCTGGTCGAGGCGGGCTACGCACCGGAGATGGCTTATTTCGAGTGCATCCACGAGATGAAGCTGATCGTCGACCTGATCAACGAGGGCGGCTTTGAGAAGATGAGATACTCCGTCTCCAACACCGCGGAGTACGGCGACTACGTCACCGGCAAGAAGATCATCGGCAAGGAGTCCAGAGAGGCCATGAAGCAGGTCCTGGCCGACATCCAGGACGGCACCTTCGCCAGCAACTTCATCCAGGAGTTCAACGCCGGCGGCAAGGCCAGATTCCTCCGCACGAGAGACAAGGAAGCGAACCACCAGCTCTGCAAGACCGGTAAGGAACTCAGAGCCATGATGAGCTGGCTGAAGTAAGAAGAAGATTCCGAGGTAACGTTATGGCAAGAATCAGTGATAACGTGACCAAAGGTGTAGAAAAGGCCCCGATGAGGAGCCTTTTCTACGCTATGGGTTACACGAAAGAAGAGCTGGAGAGACCTTTGATCGGCGTCGTCTCCGCCAAGAGCGAGATCGTCCCGGGCCACATGCATCTGGACAAGATCGCCGAGGCGGTCAAGGCCGGCGTCCGCATGGCGGGCGGCACCCCGATCGAGGTGCCGGCCATCGGCGTCTGCGACGGCATCGCCATGGGCCACAGCGGCATGAAGTACTCGCTGCCGAGCCGCGAACTGATCGCGGACTCCGTGGAGAGCATGGCGGTGGCCCACCAGTTCGACGGCCTCGTCCTGGTCCCGAACTGCGACAAGATCGTCCCGGGCATGCTGATCGGCGCGCTTAGGATCAACCTGCCGACGGTGGTCTGCTCCGGCGGCCCGATGATGAGCGGCCTGGTGAACGGGGAGGAGACCTCTCTTTCCAAGATGTTCGAAGCCGTCGGCGCCCGCAAGGCGGGGATCATCGACGACGAGGGCCTGAGGGAGTTCGAGGAGAACGTCTGCCCGGGCTGCGGTTCCTGCTCCGGCATGTACACCGCCAACAGCATGAACTGCCTCTGCGAGGCGGTCGGCATCGGCCTGCCTGGAAACGGCACCATCCCGGCGGTCTCCAGCAAGCGCATCATGCTGGCGAAGCACGCGGGCATGGCGATCATGGACCTGGTGGAGCGTGACGTCAAAGCCAGAGACATCGTCAACAAAAAGTCCCTGATGAACGCGCTGACCTGCGACATGGCCTTAGGCTGCTCCACCAACACGGTGCTGCACCTGCTGGCCATCGCCCATGAGGCGGGGGTGGAGCTGGACCTCCACGACTTCAACGCCGTCAGCGAGAAGACCCCGAACCTGTGCCACTTGGCGCCGGCGGGGGGCACCCATATGCACGATCTGGACCGGGCAGGCGGCATCGGCGCCGTCCTGGCCGAGCTGAACAAAAAAGGCCTGATCGACACCACCGCCATCACGGCGAACGGCAAGACCGTGGGCGAGAACATCGAGGGCAAGGTCAACCTGGACAAGAACGCGATCCGTCCGATCGAAGAGCCGTTCACGCCGAACGGCGGCCTCGCGATCCTCTTCGGTAACATCGCCAAGGACGGCTGCGTCGTCAAGAGAAGCGCCGTAGCGCCGGAGATGCTCAAGCATTCCGGTCCGGCCAGGGTCTTCGACAGCGAGGATGAGGCCATCGAGACCATCTATGCAGGCAAGATCCAGCCGGGCGACGTGGTGGTCATCCGCTATGAGGGCCCGAAGGGCGGCCCGGGCATGAGGGAGATGCTGAATCCGACCTCCGCCCTTGCCGGCATGCAGCTGGATAAGTCCGTCGCGCTGATCACCGACGGCAGGTTCAGCGGCGCGAGCCGCGGCGCGGCCATCGGCCACGTGAGCCCGGAGGCGGCGGCAGGCGGCGAGATTGCTTTGATCCGCGAGGGAGATATCATCGATATCGACATCCCGTCCTTCTCCATCAACGTCCGCGTCTCCGACGAGGAACTGGAGGAGAGAAGGAAGACCACCGTCCTCAAGGAACCTGCGATCAAGACGGGCTGGCTCGCCAGATACGCCCGCTGCGTGACTTCCGGCAGCCAGGGCGCCGTCATGGATATCTAGGAGAGATCATGGCACTCACACTGAATGATTTTGAGCAGGCGACGGAGATCGTCCACCGCGTGACCGCCAAGACCGGCCTCGTCTACAGCGAGGTCTTCTCGGAGCAGTGCGGGAACAAGGTCTACCTGAAGCCTGAGAACATGCAGAAGACCGGCGCCTACAAGATCCGGGGCGCCTATTACAAGATCAGCACGCTGACGGACGAGGAACGGGCGAAGGGCCTGGTCACCGCCTCCGCGGGGAACCACGCCCAGGGCGTCGCCTATGCGGCCCGGGCCTACGGCTGCCGTGCCATCGTCGTCATGCCGACCACCACGCCGCTCATGAAGGTGAACCGCACCAAAAACCTGGGCGCCGAGGTGGTCCTCAAGGGCGACGTCTACGACGAGGCGGCGGAGTACGCCCAGAAGCTGGCGGCGGAGGAGGGGATGACCTTCATCCACCCGTTCGACGATCCGGTGGTCGCCACCGGCCAGGGGACCATCGCCATGGAGATCATCCAGGAGCTGCCGCTCGTGGACGTGATCCTGGTCCCGGTGGGCGGCGGCGGCCTTTCCACCGGCGTTTCCACCCTGGCGAAGCTGCTGAAGCCGAACGTGCAGGTGATCGGTGTGGAGCCGGCGGGGGCGAACTGCCTGCAGGAGTCCCTCAAGGCCGGCAAGGTCGTGACCCTGCCGAAGGTGCAGACCATCGCCGACGGCACCGCCGTCAAGACGCCGGGCGCCGCGGTGTTCCCGTACCTCCAGAAGAACCTGGACGACGTGATCACGGTGGAGGACCCGGAGCTGGTCGTCGCCTACCTCGACATGGTGGAGAACCACAAGATGGTGGTCGAGAATTCCGGCCTCCTGACGGTGGCGGCGCTGAAGCACCTGAAACCGGAGGGCAAAAAGGTCGTCTCGATCCTGTCCGGCGGCAACATGGACATCATCACCATGTCCTCCGTCGTGCAGAACGGCCTGATCCTGAGAGACCGGATCTTCACCATCTCCGTGCTGCTGCCGGATAAGCCGGGCATGCTGCTGAAGGTGGCGGGGATCGTCGCGGAGGAGCAGGGCAACGTGGTCCGCACCCAGCACAACGGGTTCGTCAGCGTCGACCGCAACGCCTCCGTGGAGCTGAAGCTGACCATCGAGGCCTTCGGCACCGAGCACAAGGAGCGGATCATCGATGCGCTCAAAGCTTCCGGATTGCAAACCGAATTGACCGACATCATGATGTGATCGGTCGTAGTACTTCTTAAGGCCGGGGGTCTTCCCCCGGTCTTTTGACATGAAAAAAGCGCCGTTTCCGGCGCCTTTTGGTTTTGGTTATCGGAGGCCGATCAAAGCCTGGGTGATGAACTGCTTGGCGGTGCGAGGGCTGCGGCCGTTGGAACGGATCGCGAAGGCCTCCGCCCGGCGGAAAAGGTCCTCCTGCTCGTACTCCAGGCCCATCTCGTTCGCCATGCTCTCCACGATCTCCAGGTACAGGTCTTTCTCCGGCTTCTGGAAGGTGACGGTGAGGCCGAACCGGGAGGAGAGGCTCATGGTCTCCTGCAGGGTGTCGTTGAGGTGGAGATCGCCGCCGTCCCGGTCGGTCATGGTCTCCTTGACCAGATGGCGCCGGTTGCTGGTGGCGTAGATCACGATGTTGCCGGAGCGGCGGCGGATGTTGCCCTCCAGTATGCCCTTGAGGGCGAAGAATTCCTTGTCGTTCTCCGTGAAGGTCAGGTCATCGATGTAGAAGATGAACTTCAGCGGCCAGCAGGAGAGCTCCTCCGCGATGGCCGGGATCAGGGACACCTGGTCCTTTTTGAATTCGATGAGGCGCACACCCTTGTCCGCGAAGGCGGCGGCGCAGGCCTTGACGGTGGTGGACTTGCCGGTGCCGGCGTCCCCGTAGAGGAGGACGTTGCTGGCAGGGTATCCCTCGGCCAGCGCCTCCGTGTTTTTGAGGACCAGTTCCCGCTCTCTGCGGTAGCCGTAGAGCTGGTCCAGGGTCTGGAACTCCGGGTCCCTCACCGGCACCAGATGGCCGTCCTCGATGTGGAGCATGGTGCCCTTGGCGAAGACGCCGCAGCCCCGGGTGGAGAGGCCGTCCTCCAGCTCTCTGCGGACCTCCCGGGCGTCCAGGCCCTCCGCCCTCCAGGCCGGCAGGGGATCGATGCCGTCAAAAATGGAGGCAAAGGAACCCGCCTCCAGGGAGGCGATCTGCTCCAGCACGTCGAGCTCCGCATCCAGCTGGGCCTCCATCTCAGGGGTCAGCGGATCGCCCGCCAGGATCCGGCGGGTGAAGAGATCGTCGCCCTCCAGGATGGCTTCCCGGACGCAGGCGGAGAGGTCGCCGCCGTCCTCGTAGAGGGCGCGGACAAAACTGCCGTAAGCGTGGACGCCGAGATCGTAGGGCGCTCCGTCATCCGAGAGCACGTCGAGAAGCCACTTGAGCTCCGTAAAAGGGGACTGCTCCAGGAGATGGCGGTAGATCACGAAAAGATCCATCCTGTGCTTCCATTCCACGACCTGCGACCTGTTTCCTGTATCCTGCTGCATGTCCGTATTATTGTCCTGTTCTTCCCACCAGTTCATCGCATGTATCCTTTCAGTTCACCGGATAGATCCAGCCCATGAAGTCTTCAATCCGTCCGGTCTGGATGCCGTAGATCGTCTCGTACATTTCCTTCGCCACCGGACCGATGCTGCCGTCGCCGATCTTGAGGCTCTCGCCCTGGTAGACCAGCTCCCCGACAGGGGAGACGATGGCGGCGGTGCCGGAGGCGAACATCTCCCGGAGCTCGCCGGCCCGGCAGGTGTCGAGGAGCTCTTCGATGGAGATCTTTCTCTCCTTGACGACGTAGCCCTTGCGCTTGCAGAGCGCCAGGATCGTGTCCCGGGTGATGCCCGGCAGGATCGATCCGTTCAGGGCGCTGGTGCAGATCTCGCCGCCGATGACGAAGAAGGCGTTGGCGGCGCCGATCTCCTCCACGTACCGGTGCTCGATGCCGTCCAGCCAGAGGATCTGTTCAAAGCCCTTGGCGGCGGCGTCCTCCTGGGCCTTCATCGCGCCGCCGTAGTTGCCGGCGCACTTCGTCTCGCCGGTGCCGCCCGGCACGGCCCGGACGTAGGTGTCCTCCACGTACATCCTGGTCGGCTGGAAGCCCGCCGCGAAGTAGGATCCCACCGGGCTCAGGATGATCATGAACCGGTAGGAAGGGGAGCGGTGGACGCCCAGGGAAGGCTCCGTGGCGAAGATGAATGGCCGGATGTAGAGGGAGGTGCCTTCGCCCTCCGGGATCCAGTCCCGGTCCACCTTGACCAGGGCCTGGACAGCGCTGACGAAGAGGTCCTCATCCAGCTCCGGGATGCAGAGCCTGCGGTTGGTCCGGTTCAGCCGCGCCGCGTTCATATACGGGCGGAACAGTTGGACGCGGCCGTCCTCGGTGCGGTAGGCCTTGAGGCCCTCGAAGACCTCCTGGCCGTAGTGAAGGCAGCTGGCCGCCGGGTCCAGGGAGATCGGCCCGTAGGGGACGATCCTGCCGTCGTGCCAGCCCTGCCCGTCGTGATAGTCCATCACGAACATGTGGTCCGTGAAGACCGTTCCGAAGGCCAGGTCTGCGGGGTCCGGCTTGCGGCCGGGATGCTCGGTCAGCGTGACCGGGAAAACATATCTCATAATCATCGCCTCACTTTGTTTGGGAATGACAAATGCTGCTCATAGGTACTTTTATTCTACCTTCCGGATTGTATGCTGTCAACAATTACGGGAATAAGTTTTGTTTATTCGAACAAAACGAACCGCGCCGGAAGGAGAGGGATAGAGAAGGGCGCCAAAGGTGTCCCGGCGGTGAAAGAACGCTTGAAGAAACGGCCGATTTAGGCTATTATATTATGTGGCTTAGTATTGCCTTTTTTGGCTGCGCAACGGGTGCGGACGGCCGGAAGGTTTTTGAAAGGATACAGATATTTATGGAACAGAACATGGCTAAAAACTACGATCCTAAGGCATTCGAGGGCAGGATCTACGAGATGTGGGAAACGAACGGCGCATTCCGGGCCGAGGTGGATCCGGACCGCAAACCGTTCACGATCGTCATGCCGCCGCCGAACATCACGGGGCAGCTCCACATGGGACACGCGCTGGATCACACCCTGCAGGACGTTTTGATCCGATACAAGAGGATGCAGGGCTACAGCGCCCTCTATCTCCCGGGCTCCGACCACGCCAGCATCGCCACCGAGGTCAAGGTGGTGAACCAGCTCCGCGAGCAAGGCATCGAGAAGGAGGACCTGGGCAGAGAGGGCTTCCTCGAGAAGGTCTGGGACTGGAAGAGAGAATACGGCGGCAGGATCACCAGGCAGTGCAGGCGCCTGGGCGACTCCTGCGACTGGAGCAGGGAGCGCTTCACGATGGACGAGGGCTGCAACAGGGCGGTCCGCCACTTCTTCGTGCAGCTCTATAAGAAGGGCCTGATCTACAGGGGCAACCGGCTGATCAACTGGTGCCCGCAGTGCGGCACCTCCCTGTCCGACGCCGAGGTCGAACACGAGGACAAGGAAGGCCTCTACTGGTACTTCCGTTATCCGGCCGCCGAGGAAGGCGGCAAGGACATGGTGGTCGCGACCTCCCGTCCTGAGACCATGTTCGGCGACGTGGCCATCGCCGTGAACCCGAGCGACGAGCGCTACACCGACATGATCGGCACCAAGGTCATCCTCCCGCTGGTGGGAAGGGAGATCCCAATCATCGCCGACCCGTATCCGGATCCGGAAAAAGGCACCGGCGCCGTCAAGATCACCCCGGCCCACGACCCGAACGACTTCGAGGTCGGACAGAGGGCGGATCTTGAGGTCCTCTGCTGCATCAACGAGGACGCGACCATGAACGAGCTGGCGGGCAAGTACGCAGGCATGGACCGCTACGAGTGCCGCAAGGCCTGGGTCGCCGACCTGGAAGAGGCGGGCTATCTGGTCAAGACCGAGAAGATGATCATCCCGGTGGGCGAGTGCTACCGCTGCCACACCGTCATCGAGCCGATGCTCTCCGACCAGTGGTTCGTCAGCATGAAGGAACTGGCGGGGCCTGCCATCGAGGCGGCCACCTCCGGCAAGCTGAAGCACGTGCCGGAGCGCTTTGAGAAGACCTACCTCCGCTGGCTGGAGGAGATCCGCGACTGGTGCATCAGCCGCCAGCTCTGGTGGGGACACCGGATCCCGGCCTGGTACTGCGAGAACTGCGGCGAGGTGATCGTGGAGGAGGAGACGCCGACCGTCTGCCCGAAGTGCGGCGGCACCCATCTGAGACAGGACGAGGACGTCCTGGACACCTGGTTCTCCTCGGCGCTGTGGCCGTTCTCCACGCTGGGATGGCCGGAGGAGACGGAGGATCTCAAGTACTTCTTCCCGACCAACGTGCTGGCCACCGGCTACGACATCATCTTCTTCTGGGTCGTCCGCATGGTGTTCTCCTCCTGTGAAGCCATGGGAGAGCCGCCGTTCGAGTACGTCTACATCCACGGCCTGGTGAGAGACGCCCTCGGCCGCAAGATGAGCAAGTCCCTGGGCAACGGCATCGACCCGCTGGAGGAGATCGAGAAGTACGGCGCCGACGCGCTCCGCTTCATGCTCTCCACGGGCATCACCCCGGGCAACGATATGAGATATACCGAGGACAGGATCGAGGCGGCGAGAAACTTCGCCAACAAGCTGTGGAACGCCTCCTGGTTCGCCCTCATGAACATCAAGGACGAGAACGGCGAGTTCCTGCCGATGGCGGATCTTTCCGCACCGGAGACCGTCCTCAGGGACGAGGACAAGTGGCTCCTCCACAGCATCGGCGAGGCGGTGGAATACATCGACAAAGCCATGGAGCGCTTCGATCTGGCGATGGCGGGGCAGAAGGCCTACGACCTGATCTGGAACGAGTACTGCGACTGGTACATCGAGTTCGTCAAGAAGAGACTCTGGAGCGAGGACGAGGCGGACAAGCAGGTGGTCAGAGCCATGCTGGTCAAGGCCCTCAAGGACATGCTGAAGCTGCTCCACCCGTTCATGCCGTTCATCACGGAGGAGATCTGGGGCTACCTGCCGCACGACGCCTCCGAGATCCAGAAGGACGGCCACTGCTTCCTGATCAAGGCGGACTGGCCGGTCTACACCGAGGCGGACCGCTATCCGGAGGAGGCTGCCCGCATCGAGCTGGCCAAGGAGGCCATCCGCGCCGTCCGCAACATCCGCGTGGAAGCGGGCGCTGCGCCGGGCCGCAAGCTGACGGCCTGCATCGTCGCCGAGGGTGAGGAACTCGAGGAGATGACGGCCATCGAGCGGCACATCAAGGACATCGCGAACATCACTGAGATCTCCTTCGTCTCCTCCAAGGAAGAGGCGCCGAAGGACGCGATGACCGCGGTCATCACCGGCGCAGAGATCTACGTGCCGCTGGAGGAACTCGTGGACTTCTCCGCGGAGTTCGACCGCCTCACCAAGGAAAAGAAGCGGTTGGAGGGCGAGGTCAAGCGTGCTTCCGGCAAACTCAGCAACCAGGGATTCGTCTCCAAGGCACCGGCCAAGCTGATCGAGGAAGAGAAGGCCAAGCTGGCGGGCTACCAGGAGATGCTGGACAAGGTGCTGGAGCGCCTCGAGCTTGTGGCTTCCAAGCTGAAATAACGAAGCGAAGAGAGGGTATTGGCTATGGCTAAGAAGAGAAAGGTCATCCTGTTCTACAACCCGCATTCGGGGAACGGGATGTTCAAGAACAATCTGGACGCG
This sequence comes from uncultured Eubacteriales bacterium, assembly GCA_902803185.1. GTDB lineage: Bacteria > Bacillota > Clostridia > Peptostreptococcales > Anaerovoracaceae > Eubacterium_B. Next base: position 5,498 of record CADCOV010000026.1, on the reverse strand, counting down.
ATCATCAAGCGGTACCAGGAGGCGGACCGAATCGTCATACCGATCCGGGCCTCCGGCACCAACGCCATCGACGCGTATCTGTCTGAACTCTCGGAGAACTACGACGAGGAGTTCGACCAGATCCTGGCGGCGGGAGGTGACGGCACCTTCAACATCTGCGTGAACGCCATGATCCGCCACGGCATCGATCTGCCGCTGGCGCTCCTGCCGGCGGGCACCGCCAACGATTACGCCTATTACTTTGAGATCCCGTCGAACCTGAACGCGGCCCTGGACATCGCCCTGGGCGGCAACCACACCCGGGCGGACGTGGGCATCGTCAACGGCAAGTATTTCATCAACGTGGCGGCCCTCGGACAGGTGGTGGACGTGAGCCAGAAGACGGATCCGAACCTGAAGAACACCATCGGCGTGCTGGCCTACTACCTCAAGGGCCTCTCCGAGGTCCCGGACATGCATCCGATCAAGGTCCGGCTCACCACGCCGGAGAAGGTCTACGACGAGCAGATGTACTTCATGGTGGTCATGAACGGCAAATCCGCCGGCGGCTTCAAGATGATCTCCCCGCATTCGGAGATCAACGACGGCCTGCTGAACGTGATCATGTTCCGGCCGATGCCGGTGCTGGAGATGCCTTCCGTCTTCATGAAGATCCTGCAGGGACGCCACGAGGAGAGCGAGTGGGTGCTGAACTTCAAGACGAACGCGCTCACCATCGAAAGCGAGGAGAACATCCCGACGGACATCGACGGCGAACACGGGGAGAAGCTCCCGCTGGAGTTCTCCGTGCTGCCGGGCAAGATCCGCATCTGCACCGCGGAGGAGAATATGGGGGACGGCACCTGGTCGTTTTGAACGGAGGAGAGAGGATGGACGAAAGATTTCACCTGAGTGAAACAGAAGAATACGAAAGGCTGGTGCAGTTTTTCGTCGTCAACGAGCTGGAGTTCGACGGGGATGAGGAAGTGGACACGGACATCGTCCGCTGCTATAAGGTGACGGACCAGAAGGACTCTTTGATCGGCGCCGCGGTCCTCGCCATGCGGGAGGGCCGCTACATCATCGACGGCATCGCCGTGGATGAGGCCTTCCGCAAGGAGAACATCGGGCGGGAGCTCCTGAACGCGGTCCTGGCGGAGGTGAAACAGAGAGGCGGAGACGCCCTCTACCTGGTGGCAAGGGCCCCGGGCTTCTTCCGGCGGAACGGCTTCACCGCCATCTCACCGGAGGACGCTCCGAACTTCTTCGAGTGCAAGTACTGCCCGCAGTATCAGAAGAACTGCTTCCCTGAGGTCATGAAACGGGAGATCGCGTGATGGATTACGAACGGCTGATGCAGGCGATCCTGGACGTTGGGGAGGAGATGCTGGTCCACGGCGCGGAGGTCAACCGGGTGCAGGACGCGGTGATCCGCATGTGTGAGAGCTACGGCTACACCAGGGTCAACGTCTTTTGCATCACGACGAACCTGCAGCTGACCGCTGAGGCGCCGGACGGCAAGATCATCACCCAGATCCGCACGATCACCAGAAACAACATCAACTTCGACAAGCTGGATTATCTGAACGATCTGAGCCGCAGGATCTGCAAGGGGCTCCCTGAGCCTCAGGAGATCCAGGAGCGTCTAGAGAAGGTCCTGCAGCGGGGCGAACCGCCGCGCTGGATGATCCTGCTGGGCGGCGTCATGGTCAGCGGCGGCTTCACCGCCTTCTTCGGCGGCAACTGGAAGGATACGCTGGCGGGGATCGTCCTGGGCATGATCATCGTCCTCTTCCAGGAGGACATCAAAAAGCGGGAGAACAACCCGCTCGTCATCAACTTCATCGCCTCCCTGGCGGCGGGCCTCCTGGCGATCCTGCTGGTCCGCCTGGGCATCGGCTCCCACGTAGAGATGGTGATGATCGCGGGGATCATGCTTCTGATCCCGGGCGTCGCGATGACGAACGCCATCAAAGACATGCTGCTGGGGGATCTGGCCACCGGACTTCTCCGGCTCACGGACTCCCTGATCAACGCCTTTGCCATCGTGGTAGGGTTCACCCTCTCCATGTTTCTGACGGGGGGTGTGCTCTGATGGATAACGCGATGCTGCTGCAGCTTCTGGCTGCTTTGATCGGCTCCCTGGGCTACGCCATCCTGCAGAAGGTGCGGGGAAGGCAGATCGTCTTCGCCGGCATCGGCGGCGTGGCGAGCTGGGGCGTATACCTGCTGGCCTACAATCTGGTCAACAGCTATTTTCTTGCCACGCTGATCGCGGCGATCTTTGTCGCGATCTACGCGGAGATCATGGCCAGGGTCAACCGGGCGCCGTCGACGATCTTTTTGACGACCTGCGCGGTGCCGCTGATCCCGGGAAGCAATCTGTATAACACGGTCTATGGGCTCGTGACCCAGGACTACGACTTTGCCTATCTGAACGCGGTGACGGCCATCGTCGTCGCGCTGGGCATCTGTTTCGGCTTCATCATGGTCACCGTGATCATGAAGCTATTCATTCGTGACGCGAAAGGAGGACAGGCATGAGGATCATCATCGACGCGATGGGCGGCGACAATGCTCCGCTCGCCATCGTCAAGGGCGCCGTGCAGGCGCTGAAACGAATCGATCACGAGATCGTTCTGGTGGGCGACGAGGCGGCGGTCAAAGCCGCTCTGTCCGAGTGCAAATATAAGGGGGACCGCATCAGCGTGGTCCATGCGACGGAGGTCATCGAGACCGGAGAACCGCCGGTCAGGGCCGTCCGCACCAAGAAGGACTCCTCCATCGTGCGGGGTCTCCACATGGTCAAGGACGGAGAAGGGGACGTGTTCCTCTCCGCCGGCAGTACCGGCGCGCTCCTGGCGGGCGGCCTTCTGATCCTGGGACGGGTCCGGGGCATCGACCGGCCGACCCTGGCCACGGTCTATCCGATCATGGGCGGCAAGCCGTCCTTCCTGACGGACGCCGGCGCCAACGCGGAGTGCAAGGCCAACAACCTGCTGGAATTCGCTTTCATGGGCTCCATCTATGTGGAGAAGGTCATGGGCCGGAAGAACCCGACGGTGGGCCTCGTGAACAACGGCGCCGAGGAGGGGAAGGGCACCAGCCTCACCAAGGCGGCCTATGAGCTGCTGTCCAAGAGCGGCCTCAATTTCGTCGGCAACGTGGAGGCACGCTACATCCCGGACGGGGTCTGCGACGTCATCGTGACCGACGGCTTCACCGGGAACGCGATCCTGAAGACCACCGAGGGCATGGGCCTCATGGTGCTCAGGGAGCTCAAGCGGAGGCTGAAGAGCTCGGCCCGCTCCAAGATGGGCGCACTGCTCCTCAAGGACCAGCTCCTGCAGATCAAATCCGAGTTCGACTACTCGGAGTACGGCGGCGCGCCGATCCTCGGCGTGAACGGGGCACTGCTCAAGATGCACGGCTCCTCCGACGAAACGGCGGTCTGCCAGACCATTTTGAAGGCCATTCCTTATGTAGAAGAAGGAGTTGTTGACATAATTCGTGATTCTGTCGTCCAAATCGACGACATCGTTAACGCGTAGGAGTGAAGATGGAGATATCTTCTTTTGAAGAGACAATCGGATATCGATTCCGGGATCCCTACTGGCTGACCCGGGCGCTGACCCACAGCTCGAGCATCGAGGAGGACGGGCGCCTGGCCAGCAACGAGCGGCTGGAATTCCTGGGGGACGCCTACCTGGACGCGGTGATCGGCACGGCTTTGTACCGCCGGTTCCCGGACCTCCCGGAGGGCGACCTCACCAAGCTCAGGTCCCAGATCGTCTGCGAGCGTTCCCTCGCCAGGGTCGCCAGGGAGATCGGCCTGGGATCCCAGCTGATCATGGGCAAGGGCGAGGAACACCTGGGCGGCCGGGACAAGGATTCCATCATCGCGGACGGCGTGGAGGCTTTGATCGGCGCGGTGTTCTGCGACGCCGGCTTCGACGCCATGGAGGCCTTCATCCTGCGGCTCTTCCGGGAGCTCATGGAGGAGGGCGCAGAGGGGAAGCTCTTCAGCGACTATAAGACGAAGCTGCAGGAGGAGCTGTGCCGGCAGGGCATCAAGACGCCGCCGGTCTACCGGATCGAACGGGAAGACGGCCCGCCCCACGACAAGACCTTCACCGCCGTCGTAGAGGCGGAGGGAGAGATCCTGGGCAGGGGCACAGGCAAGAGTAAGAAACAGGCAGAGCAGAGCGCTGCGGAAGAGGCGCTCAAGGAAAGGTTTTAGATGTATTTCAAGAGACTCGAGATGCACGGATTCAAGTCCTTTGCGGATCCGGTGGTCATAGACTTCCACGACGGCATCACCTGCATCGTGGGCCCGAACGGCAGCGGCAAGAGCAACATCAGCGACGCGATCCGCTGGGTCCTGGGCGAACAGAGCCCGAAGGCCCTCCGGGGCGGCAAGATGGAAGAGGTCATCTTCGCCGGCACTGCCAGCCGCAAATCCAGGGGCATGGCGGAGGTCGTCCTCGTGATTGACAACTCCTCCGGCATCCTTGACATCGACTACAGCGAGGTGGCGATCACCCGCAGGATGTACCGTTCCGGAGAGAGCGAGTATCTCATCAACAACAACCCGTGCCGGCTCAGGGACATCCGGGAGCTGATCATGGACACGGGCATCGGCGTGGACGGCTATTCCATCATCGGACAGGGCAAGATCGCCGACATCGTCAGCACCAAGCCGGAGGCGAGAAGGGAGATCTTCGAGGAAGCCGCCGGCGTCGTCCTGTATAAGACCAGGCGCGGCGAAGCGGAGAAGAAGCTCGCCTCCACCTCCTCCAACCTGGAGCGGGTGGACGACATCATCGCGGAGATCGACAGCCGCATCGGCAAACTCCGGGAGGACAGCATCAAAGCGAAGGAATACCTTTCCCTGAAGGAGACCTACGACGACCTGGAGGTCAACATCATCCTCCGCAATATCGAGACCGCCGAGGAGGCGGCGAATGCCTTCCGGGAGGACATGGACCGGCTCACCGCGGAGATCGCGGAGCTGGAGACCAGACGCGCCTCCGTGCTGGAGGAGACCCGCAGGATCTCCGAGCGCAGGGAGATCGTGGAGAAGCTGACCGGGGAGACCCGGGACCAGATCCTGGCGGCGGTCCAGAAGATCAACGAGATCACCGGCCGCAGCAAGATCAGCGAGGAGAGGCTCGCCGGCATTGAAAAGGAGACCGGCATCATCACCGCCGACATCCAGGGGCTGGAGGAGCGCCTGGAGGGCGAGCGGGAATCCAGGGTCCAGCTGGACGCGGAAGCCCTTTCCATGGAGAGGGAGGAGAACGCGGCCAGGAAGGCGCTGGATGAGGCCATCGCCCGCTATGAGCAGGCGGCTGCCAGGCAGGCGGATATCGCCGCCGGTGCAGATGAGGGAAGGCGCAAGCTCTTCGACCTGCACAGCGAGCTGGCCCGCGGCGAGAGCGACATCAGCGGCTTCGAGAACCTGAAGGAGAGCCTGCTGAAGCGCCGGGCCGAGCTCACCGAGCTCACCGCACAGACGG